>NZ_LGZA01000011.1:0-58361 GCF_001308005.1 Neisseria sp. 74A18 | reverse complement strand
ATCAGGAATCCGACTTTGCCTTTCTCAACCGGCTGTGCGAAGAAGAAGGAATTTGGTACGCCTTCGAGCAGAATGCCCAATATGGCGATGTGGCGGTATTCGGTGACGATGCCGCCCATTATTTTCGTAACCACACTTTCCCCTATCCCTACCGCCCCCATGGTGGGTTGGAGAGTGTCGGCGAGGAAGCGGTGTTCGCCTTACAGGTGAAACACAACCCGATTCTCGAATCCATCCGCGTCGGCGACTACAACTACCGCGATGCCGATACCGATTTGTCGTCCCAAGTAACGGCGAAGGATAAGGAAACCGACAGCAGCGTTCTACTTGGCAGCGACAGCCATTGGGGTTTGCATCAAAAAACGCCCGAAGAAGCCCAACTTCAGACGGCCTTACTGCAACAGCTCGACCACAGCCGCCGTATCGTTGCCTCAGGCAGCGGCAATATCACCGCCCTCAGCCCCGGCCAAGTGTTTCAGACGGCCCCGAGCTTCAGCGAAGCACCCAACGGCTGGCTAGTAGTGTCGCTCACCCACAGCGGCAGCCGCGACCAAGCATACAGCCATAGCTTTACCGCCATTCCCGCCGACAGCATCTTCCGCCCCGAACGCACCACCCCGCTGCCGAAGATACAGGGCAGCCTACCCGCCAGAGTCACCAGCCCCGGCAACTACACCTACGCCTATATCGACAATATGGGGCGCTACCGCGTCAAACTGCCGTTCGACCTCGACGAATGGAGCCCGGGCGGAGAAAGCCGTCCCATCCGCTTAGCCAAACCCTATGCCGGCCCCGACTACGGCCAACACTTCCCGCTGCACGAAGGCACCGAAGTGATGCTGTCGTTCGTACAGGGTAATCCCGACAGACCCTACATCAGTGGAGTGATGCACGACAGTTCTCACCCCGACCACGTTCCCGCCGATTGGAACACCCGCAACGTTATCCGCACTTGGGCCAATAATAAGCTGCGGATGGAAGACAAACAGGGACAGGAACACATCAAACTGGCGACCGAATACGGCAAAACCCAACTCAACCTCGGCCATATCGTCGACAGCCAAAGACAAAAACGCGGCGACAACGGCGAAGGCTTCGAGCTGCGTACCGACAGTTGGGGTGCATTGCGGGCGGGTAAGGGTTTGTTCATCAGTGCCGACGCCCAAAATCAGGCTTCGGGACAGGTGTTGGATATGGATGCCGCCATCGCCCAAATCGAACAAGCAATCTCCCTAGCCAAAAGTCTTAACAAAGCCGCGCAAACCGCTCAAAACGAAGCACAGGCAGGCCGTCTGAACGACAGCCTCAAACAACTGCAACGCGCCGGCATCATCCAATCCGCCCCCGACGGCATCGCCAGTGCCACCCCGCAAAGCCAACTGCACACCGCCGGCCAACACATCCACCATATCAGCGGCGGCGACACCGACATCAGCACCGGCCGCAACTTTACCGCCCATGCGGTCGGAAGCGTCAACCTGTTTGCCCAAAGCAGCGGCGCGAAGTTACAGGCCAATCAGGGCAAAGTGGAGATTCAGGCACAGAACGACGAGATGCAGATCAATGCCCTCAAAGATGCCACCATCACCAGCAGCGCGGGAAAAGTGACCGTGGCGGCAAAAGACGAAATCCTGCTCACCAGCGGCGGGGGGTACATCAAGATTAAAGACGGCAACATCGAACTGGGCTGCCCGAAGATGGTGTGGGTGAAGTGTGCGGGGTTTCAGGTGATGGGGCCGAATCACATTAATCATTTCGTCAAGCTGCCAGATAAAGAGCCGACTTGGCTGGCTTTCCAATATTTGGATGGAGATATGCAGCCCATGCCGTCTGTTAAATACAAAGCCTATTTTGAAACAGGAGAGGTTATTCAAGGCAATACGGATGAAAAAGGCTTTTATGAAATCCACAATCCGCCATCCGATATTGTTAATCTGGTTATCGAGGGAGAACCGGTTGAAATCAAACAAGACAGCATATTCGATTATTTGGAAATAGCTGCTTCTATGGAGAAAAAAAATGTTTGATTCATTCACAGACGCAGCCAATAGGTTTTTTAGTAAGGTTTATAACAATTTAGCTGATGCTGCTAAGAACGGAGCTAAATGGGTTGCAGAAAAAACCGACGGAAGCGTAACTTGGATTTGGGGGACACTCAAAGGCAACTGGGAACCGAACCGTAGCGACAGCCAGATTATTGCCGATGCTGCTTTAGGGTTTGTTCCATTTGTGGGTCAAGTATTGGATGTACGGGATTTGATTGCCTGTATTTACGCACTAACCAATGAAAAAGATTCCAACGGGCAAATTTACAAATGGATAGATTTGGTTTTGGCCATTTTAGGAACCATTCCCGGCGCAGGTGATGTTGCCAAAGCGGTGCTGAAAATCATTTTTTTGAAAATACGCCGTTTCGGTGCCAACAACCTGAGCAAAGCCATTAAAGCCTCGATTGAACCGATTAAGGGTTTAATGCGTGACGAGAAAGTGATTCAGGTTATCGGGCATAACAACCTGAACAAAGTCTATCGAGCAACCATCAGCAAATGCCGCTCTTGGGCGGGCAGCATCAATGCGCAAACCATTATCAACCAATGGAAGGAACTGAACGACAGATTGAGCGGCTACCTAGACACATACCGCCACCTGATACCGAATGATGCAGCTACCTATATCCGTACCTTGCTGGCCGATTCCCGATCCCTGCTTGCCAAATCCGCCCGTCCTCTGCAAGATGCCGTAGAGAGAGTGAAAAAGATTCTGAACGAAATCGCCGACGAGCTGGAAAAAGAAGCAGGCGGGCTGCAGGCGGCACGGATGAGCCAAAAAACACCGGTGCCCCTTGTCCGGCACGATCCCAGAATCGTCAGAGGGTGGAGCAATGCCAAAAAAGGCCTTTATGGAGAAATCATCAGCGACGACCATATGCGCAAAAAAGGCTTTACCAACATGCTGCCGGAAAACAGGCAGGTTCGCAGCTTGGAAGATATGCCCAAAGGCCGGGGCATAGACGGGATATACAGCAATCCTAAGCCGCCTCCGCCCTATGTGGTAACGGAAACCAAATTCAGAACGGCGGCGGGGGAATATGCAGACAGCGACGGTTCGCTGAGCAAAGCCAAGAAAGTGGAGGATTTGCTCGGCAAGACTCGAGACGGGAGACAGATGAGTGAAGAGTGGATTAAAAGGAGATTGCCTAAGGAAATAGGTAAAGATCAAGCTGATGTTGTCTTCAGTAAAAAATATGAAAGTTGGCTGATGATAGTTGGCCCTGAAGGCGAAGTAGTGGAAATCTACAAGCTGGATAAAAATGCCAAAGTAATCGACAAGGTTAAAAAATAGAAAGGATTGGATATGTGCGAATTTGAAAAAAATAAACGAGCTATTTTTTTACAGGAAAAATTTTATCTTGAAAACCAGGAATATGCTAAAAATAAATTAAGTAAAAATATTTTCGACAAAAAACCACTTGCCGAAGACGGATGGGATTTAAATGATCCTGAAGATGTCGAGACTTACTATCGCAGAATGAGTTGGGATCAAATATCAGAAGCAATGGAATACACCCAACTTCTCTACTCCGCCGGCCACCCGATGCCCGAAGTCATCGCCGCCACCCACGATATGCTCGAACGCTTCCACAAGCATTTTGGTGTTGATTTTCCCGAGAGAAAACTACAACTGTGGGAGCCGGACACCTACGCCTATATCCTGTGGCTGCTAGGATTGGCGGTATTGTCCAACCACAAACCCAGTTTGGAGCGCATCCCCAATTGGCTGGCTCCCGATTTGGACGAAAACGGCGACTGGATCAAAGGCGGCGCGCCTTTGGTGGATGAACCGCTGAAAGCATTATTGGATTTCATCGGCTATACGGGCAAAGTACAGGTTGATGCCGAGCCGTTTTTCCCGAAAAGTGTGTATATGCTGATACCCGAAATCATCAACCCGACACGCGAGCAGGGGCAGCCGTCTGTTTCTCCAACACAGCGGCGCACCGAACTGATGCAGCAGTATCTGCGCGGATGGTATAAAACCAGTAAAGATACCTACTGGTATGACTACCACATAGTGCGTGACGGCGAACTGTTTTTCGGCTACTGGTCGTTTGAAGCCGGTATGTTGTCGGTGCTGCTTGATCTGCCTTATTTCTCCAAACCTTTCAAAGAAATGTCGTTTTATCCGAAAGACTATGTCGAATACGCACGAACACACGGATTCGCCACGCTGAAATAATATCTAAGGCCGTCTGAAAATTTCAGACGGCCTTTGTCGGATTGGCGAGTAAAAGGCATTTGCAAAAGCCTGCGGATGATAGTCGGTCCCGAAGGCGAAGTGGTGAAAATCTACAAACCGGATAAAAATGCCAAAGTAATCGACAAGGTTAAAAAATAGAAAGGATTGGATATGTGCGAATTTGAAAAAAATAAACGAGCTATTTTTTTACAGGAAAAATTTTATCTTGAAAACCAGGAATATGCTAAAAATAAATTAAGTAAAAATATTTTCGACAAAAAACCACTTGCCGAAGACGGATGGGATTTAAATGATCCTGAAGATGTCGAGACTTACTATCGCAGAATGAGTTGGGATCAAATATCAGAAGCAATGGAATACACCCAACTTCTCTACTCCGCCGGCCACCCGATGCCCGAAGTCATCGCCGCCACCCACGATATGCTCGAACGCTTCCACAAGCATTTTGGTGTTGATTTTCCCGAGAGAAAACTACAACTGTGGGAGCCGGACACCTACGCCTATATCCTGTGGCTGCTAGGATTGGCGGTATTGTCCAACCACAAACCCAGTTTGGAGCGCATCCCCAATTGGCTGGCTCCCGATTTGGACGAAAACGGCGACTGGATCAAAGGCGGCGCGCCTTTGGTGGATGAACCGCTGAAAGCATTATTGGATTTCATCGGCTATACGGGCAAAGTACAGGTTGATGCCGAGCCGTTTTTCCCGAAAAGTGTGTATATGCTGATACCCGAAATCATCAACCCGACACGCGAGCAGGGGCAGCCGTCTGTTTCTCCAACACAGCGGCGCACCGAACTGATGCAGCAGTATCTGCGCGGATGGTATAAAACCAGTAAAGATACTTATTGGTATGATCGCCATAAAAAACGTGATGGAGAAAATTTCTTTGGCTATTGGTCGTTTGAAGCGGGTATGTTGTCGGTGCTGCTTGATCTGCCTTATTTCTCCAAACCTTTTAAAGAAATGTCGTTTTATCCGAAAGACTATGTCGAATACGCACGAACACACGGATTCGCTACACTGAAATAATATCTAAGGCCGTCTGAAAAGAAGTAAACTTTTTCAGACGGCCTAATCGAGAGACAATGATTCAACAATAGAGTTTCTAAGTGATGTTCGGTAGAAATCAGCTATCTTGTTTTGATTTGGTTTTGCTGAATTACAGTCATATAGATTGGCCAGTATCTGAAAATCGGTCAGTTATTTATAAACGGTTATATACCGAAGTTGCTTTTCACTTGCAAAGGTTGGGAGCGTGTGCAATTTTTTGCTTTTTCCGGTTGTATTTTTACTTAAAAACCGTCAGCTAAAATTAGCTTGGGGCGATACTCGGCGGGCGGAATACTTTATAATCCGCGATTTATTTCTAACTCATACTAACCATTCAGAAACACTGACCGCGCCGGTTGCGGTTTTGCCGAACCGGAGCTGAATTACCGAAAGAACGATTGTGGATAAACTCAAAATCTCTGCCAACGGGCCGTTAAACGGCGAAATTACTGTATCCGGTGCCAAAAATGCTGCTTTGCCGCTGATGTGTGCCGGTTTGCTCACTGCTGATACGTTGCGTTTGAAAAACGTGCCCATGCTGCGCGATGTGAAAACTACCCAAAAACTGTTGCAAGGCATGGGTGCGCGGGTGTTGACTGATAACGTGCATGAATTTGAAATCAACGGGGGCACGGTAAACAATACGGTTGCTCCTTATGAATTGGTGAAAACCATGCGTGCTTCGATTTTGGTGCTCGGCCCTACGTTGGCGCGTTTCGGCGAGGCTCAGGTGAGCTTGCCGGGCGGGTGTGCCATCGGTTCGCGGCCTGTGGATCAGCATTTGAAGGGTTTGGAAGCGATGGGAGCCGAAATTACCATTGAACACGGTTATGTGAAAGCCAAAGGCCGTCTGAAAGGTGCGCGGGTGGTGATGGATGTGGTAACGGTCGGCGGCACGGAAAACCTGTTGATGGCTGCTACTTTGGCTGAAGGCACAACGGTTTTGGAAAATTGCGCCATTGAGCCTGAAGTGGTGGATTTGGCCGAATGTTTGGTCAAAATGGGTGCGAAAATCAGCGGCATCGGTACTTCTGTGATGACGGTTGAGGGCGTGAAAGAGCTGCACGGCTGCGAGCACAGCGTGGTTCCCGACCGTATTGAAGCGGGTACGTTTTTGTGTGCGGTTGCGATGACGGGCGGTAAAGTGGTGCTGCGTAATGCTGCGCCGAAAACCATGGAAGTGATACTCGACAAGCTGGTTGAAGCGGGTGCGGTTATCGAGGCGGGCGACGATTGGATTTCTATCGATATGCAGCAGCGTCCGAAAGCTGTGGATATCCGCACGGTTGTGCACCCGGGTTTTCCTACCGACATGCAGGCGCAGTTTATGGCGATGAATGCGATTGCCGAAGGCACGGGCAAGGTGGTGGAAACGATTTTTGAAAACCGTTTTATGCATGTGCCGGAGTTGAACCGTATGGGTGCGAATATTTCTGCGGAAGGCAATACGGCGATTGTGAAAGGTGTTGAAAGGCTTTCGGGCGCAACGGTGATGGCTACCGACTTGCGTGCTTCTGCCAGCTTGGTTATCGCGGGTTTGGTTGCCGACGGTGAAACGGTTGTGGAGCGTATTTACCATCTTGACCGCGGTTACGAGCACATTGAAACCAAACTCGGTCAAGTAGGTGCGAAAATCGAGCGTATTTCTTAATGCTTATTGGATAAGCATCCGGATTGGATTAAAAATCTCAGGCCGTCTGAAAAATGTTTTTCAGACGGCCTGTTGTTATTTTCTGCCTGCCGGCTTATTCATACACTTTCAATAATTCCACTTCAAAAACAAGTGTGGCATGGGGAGGAATCACACCGCCCGCGCCGTGGGCACCGTAGCCCATTTCGGGCGGGATGGTGAGTTTGCGTTTGCCGCCTTCTTTCATGCCGTCGAATCCTTCGTCCCAGCCTTGAATCACTTGGCCCACACCGAGGGTAATGGTTAAGGGCTGGCGGCGGTCGAGGCTGGAATCGAATTTGGTGCCGTCTTCCAGCCAACCTGTGTAGTGTACGGTAATTTCTTTGCCTTTTACGGCTTCTTTGCCGTGGCCGGTTTGGATATCTTCAATAATCAGGCTCATGTTTTTCTTTCATCTTTGATTTAGGTTATAGACCTTTGCAAAACGCCCATCTGCGGGCAGTTGAAGGCGTGGCAGCACAACGCTGAAATACGCCTCGGATAATGGTGCGAAGGTCTCGGTTGGGAGTGGCAAGAATAACATAGCACCGACTTGCGGGAAAACCTTTGCTTCGCGTCGGGCGGTGTGAAGGTTGGAATGTGCTTTTCTTAAGTTGATTGGCTGTATGTGTCTGCGCCTACGCATTGGTGAAGCGGAAAGGGGCTGCTTTGGGAACGGATGTTTTTCTTGCGCTCGTAACGGTTCCATGCTTTTTCGTGAAAATAAAACACGAAAGTATTGGCAATCGGTTCGATAAGGGCAACCGCACCGGAAATGCCGATGCTGCCCGTGAGTATATAGGTTACGCTGAAGGCTACGCCGAAGTGTAGAATGGCGAAGGTAATGGTTTTCAACATGGGTATGTCCTTAGGGTCTGTTCAAAGTTTCCGTCTGTTGCCTGCGGTTTTGTTTTGAAAAACTGTTGGGCAGGAATATTGGGAACAGACGCTTAAAAATTCGGTTATACGGTTCGAGGCCGTCTGAAAAAATTTTAATCTGTAGAATGCGAAGTATCTTAAATAATGAACCGGCAGATGATGAATTTGATTCTGACAATGTTTATTTAGCTATTTTTTATTAATTATCATTTACTAATAGCAAAGAGTAATTATGTTGACATGGAAAATTGTGGTTCTGGATCAGGGAACCTTGGTAGAACGGCCTTTTGCGTTTGATTTTAGCCACGAAATTCAAGAATATGCCTATACCGAAAACGAAGATGTGGCCGCCCGTATCGAAGGCGCCGATATTGTGATTACCAATAAAACTGTTATTGATTCGCAACATATCGCCGGCAACCCGAATTTAAAACTGATTGCGGTATCGGCTACGGGCGTCAACAACATCGACGTTGCGGCGGCCAAAGCAGCGGGCGTGGCGGTGTGTAATATCCGCAATTACGGCAATGATTCGGTTGCCGAACATGCTTTTATGCTGATGATTGCATTGATGCGCAACCTGCCCGCCTATCAGCGGGATTTATCGGCAGGCATTTGGGAGCGGTCGCCTTTTTTCTGCCATTTCGGTGCGCCCATGCGGGATTTGAACGGTAAAACGCTGGCCATATTCGGCAAGGGCGGCATCGGCGTCAAGCTGGCCGGTTACGCGCGGGCTTTCGGTATGAACGTGGTGTTCGGCGAACATAAACATGCCCGCAGCGTGCGCGAGGGTTATTTGCCGTTTTACGAGGCTCTGGGTTGTGCCGATGCGGTGTCGCTGCATTGCCCGCTAACCGACGAAACCGCCGGTATGATAGGCGAAGCGGAGCTGCAACACATGAAACCGGGCGCGCTGCTGATCAATTGCGCGCGCGGCGGTTTGGTAGATGAAGCGGCTTTGGTGGCCGCGTTGAAATACGGCCAGCTCGGCGGTGCGGGGGTGGATGTATTAACCGAAGAGCCGCCGCGCCACGGCAACCCCTTGCTAAAAGCGCGCCTGCCGCATTTGATTGTAACGCCGCACATGGCTTGGGGCAGTTTGGAAGCGCGTAACCGCCTGTTTGATATGTTGACGGAAAACATCAATCGGTTTGTGGCGGCGCATCCGCAGAATCTGGTTTGACCGAAAGCGATAAATCGGAAGGTTTCGGAAAAACATAAAATTGGAGGCCGTCTGAAATATGTTTTTCAGACGGCCTCCAATATTGATACGGATTATACAAATTTTCTCAACAGGTTGAATGCACCGGTTTGCAGGGTCAGGTTCAGCAGCGGCTTGCTTCTGAATAAACCGCACAGCATTCTTACCGGCAGGCGGTTATTGAATTTGCTCGGATAATTGGCCATCTTGAAATCGTAGCCGACATTTTGCAGGCGGCTGAAAAATTCTTTTTTGCCGAGATTCAGTTTCAACATGTTCACAATATAAATAAACAAAAACGAATCGCGTATTTCTTTCAAGCGGCTGTAAACCGGTGAGTTGCTGCGGCTTTCTGCCAACTCGGTGTAGCCTTTTACGGCTGATGACACATCATCAAGAAACTTTTTATTTTGTGCGTCGCTGCGTTGCGCCCGCATAGCCGAATCGGGATTATCTACATAATCGTAAACCTGTTCGTCGCTCACCATGATTTTATCGGTTTGGAAGAGATACGCCAGCACAAACAGGCCGTCTTCGAGATATTTCATGTTTTCGTTGAAACGCAGGCCGATATTTTCGATGAGGCTGCGTCTGTAAATATAGCTCCACACATACGATACAAACGGAAAATCAACCATAAAGCGGTTAGTATCGACGGTTTGGCTGTGTCCGCTTACGGGATAACGGCAGTTGAAATGCAGAATATCGGCATCCTGCACGCACAGGCTGTTGAACAAGCCGCCCAATTTAACCGCATCGACGTTATCGTCGTGATCCATAAACATCACATATCTTCCTACGGCCTGATCCAAAGCCTGATTGCGGGCGCGGCTGACTCCGCCGTTTTCGCATTCGATCAGCCGGCAACGGGCCGATATTTCGGGATGGTCATTTAAGAAGCGGTGCAGTTTTTCGGAAGTGTCGTCGGTAGAGCCGTCGTTCACAATGATAAATTCCACATCATCAATGGCTTGGTAAATGTTTTTGATGTTACTGCCCAAATTTTCAATGAACTTCCCCCCGTTATAAATCGGAATGATAAAAGATAAATTCATGATGAAAATCCTTGCAACCGGTTACGGACTATAAATTGAAAAAACCTCCCGAAACAGCCGGATGCAGATGCGGTTTGAGAAATTGGGGGAACACATACCGCATAACACGCAACTATTTCATAGAGGCTTATTTATTCGAATGACCCTTGTACGGGAAAATAGTTCCTTGAGGTGCGTTGCCGGTGTGCTTGGCGGGCAAACTTTAACCAAAAACACCGTTTCGCAAGCGAATCGGCCACATGTTTTAACCGGCCAAGCCCTTCAATTTATACACCCATTCCAAAGCCTCGCGCGGCGAGAGTTCGTCGGGGTTGACGGCTTTGAGTGCTTCTAATGCGGGATTAGGCGCGGATGCCGGTTCGGTTTCGTTTTCCTCCCATGCCGTATCTTCGTTTTCAGACGGCATCATATTGAAAATATCCATCTGCGGGCGGTTGGCGGCGGCTTGGGCTTCGAGTTCGTTCAAATGTTTGTGGGCGGACTTCAACGCGCGGGCGGGCAGCCCGGCAAGTTTGGCGACGGCGATACCGTAGCTTTTGCTGGCGGGGCCGGGTTCGATGTGGTGCAGGAACACGATGTCCTGCCCTTCTTCGAGTGCCGACAAGTGCATGTTCACGGCGGTGGCATGGGCTTCGGGCAGGCGGGTCAGCTCGAAATAATGGGTGGCAAACAGGCTGAACGATTTGTTTTTCTGAATCAGATGTTCGGCGATGGCTTGCGCGAGGGCGAGGCCGTCGAAGGTGGAGGTGCCGCGGCCGACTTCGTCCATCAACACCAGCGATTGTTCGGTGGCGTGGTGCAGAATGTAGGCGGTTTCGCTCATTTCCACCATGAAGGTCGAGCGGTTGCCGGCCAAATCGTCGGACGCGCCGATGCGGGTGAAAATCTGGTCGATGGTGCCGATTTTGGCTGCGTCGGCAGGCACGAACGCGCCGGTGTGTGCCAGTAGCACAATCAAGGCCACTTGGCGCATGTAGGTGGATTTACCGCCCATATTGGGGCCGGTGAGCAACATCAGGCGGTGTTTGTGGTCGAGGGCGGTGTGGTTGGCGGTGAAGTGGCGCACTTGCTGCTCGACCACGGGATGGCGGCCGTTGTCGATTTCGATTAAGGGGTAATCGACAAACTCGGGGCAAACGTAACCGCGCTCTTCGCTGTGTTTGGCAAAGGTGGACAACACGTCCAGCGAGGCGGCGGCTTTGGCGGCTTTTTGCAGCTGCGGTAAGGCCGTCTGAAGTTCTTTCAGCAGGGTTTCGTAAAGCTGTTTTTCCAATGCCAACGCCTGCTCTTGCGCGGTCAACACTTTGTCTTCAAAGGTTTTGAGTTCGGGTGTGATAAAACGCTCGGCGTTTTTCAGCGTTTGGCGGCGTTGGTAATCGGCCGGTGCTTGTTCGGCCTGTACTTTGGAAAGTTCGATATAAAAACCGTGCACGCGGTTGAACTCTACTTTTAAGGTAGATAAGCCGGTGCGCTCGCGTTCGCGGGCTTCGAGGGCGAGCAAAAATTCGTCGCCGTGGTTTTGGATATGGCGCAGTTCGTCCAATCCGGCGTGGAAGCCTTCGTTGATCACGCCGCCGTCGCGCAGCCAAACCGAGGGTTCGGGCAGAATCGCGGCTTGCAGTTTTTCGGCAATCGGCAGGGTTTCGGGGAACACGTTTTGCAGGGTTTGCAGCAAACTGCTGCCGCCGGCGGGCAGTTCGGTTTCGGCCAAAACAAACAGGCTGTCGCGCAATGCGGCCAAATCGCGCGGGCGGGCGTTACCCACGGCGATGCGGGCGGCGATGCGTTCGATGTCGGCAATGTTTTTCAGACGGCCTTGCAGGTCTGCATAATGGTTTTGCAATTCCAACACCGCCTGCTGCCGCGCCTGAATATGGGTGCGGTTGCGCAACGGATGGTGCAGCCACAAAGCCAGCAGGCGGCTGCCCATATGGGTGGCGCAGTCGTCGAGCACGGAAAACAGCGTCGGCGATTTTTTGCCGGTAAGCGTTTGGGTGATTTCCAGATTGCGGCGGGTAGCGGCATCCATGCCGATATATTGGTTTTCGGTTTCGAGCGAGAGGCCGTCGAGATGCTGCGGCAAGTGGTTTTGGGTAAGGCGGATATAGTTGAGCAGCGCACCGGCTGCACCGATGGCGGCGGCATGGTCGTCCAAATTCAAGCCGAAACCGAGCAAATCTTGGCTGCCGAAATAATCGGTGAGCAGCTTGGCTGCGGTATCGGCGGCAAACTGCCAATGGTTCAGCCGCGTGATATTGGCCGCCTGAAGCGGCGGTGCGTTTTTGCCGTCGGGCAGCAGAATTTCGGCGGCCTGCAAGCGGGCAAGCTCGTCGGTCAGTTTGTCGGCGGTGGTGAGTTTGACCTTGAATTCACCGCTTTGCAGCGATGCCCACGCCAAGCCGATGTGCTTTTTGTCGGCACACACGGCTACGATGCGGTTGGTTTCTTTGTCTTCGAGAAACGCGCTGTCGGTGAGCGTGCCGGGGGTAACGATGCGCACCACTTTGCGCTCCACCGGCCCTTTACTCGCGCCTACTTCGCCGGTTTGCTCGCAAATCGCCACGCTTTTGCCCATTTTCACGAGCCGCGCCAGATATTGCTCGGCGGCATGAAACGGCACGCCCGCCATCTTGATCGGCTCGCCGTTCATCTGCCCGCGCGTGGTCAGCGTGATGTCGAGCAGCTTGGCCGCCTCCACTGCGTCGTCGAGAAACAGCTCGTAAAAGTCGCCCATGCGGTAAAACACCAGCTTGTCGGTGTGATGCGCTTTGATGTCGAGATATTGCTGCATCATCGGGGAAACGGCAGGTTTGGTCATTTCAGACGGCCTTGTGGTGTGAATCTTGAAGAGGCGTATTGTAGCAAACGGGGCAAGGGTTGAGGCCGTCTGAAACTTTTCAGACGGCGTTTAGTCTGAATTCAGTTAAGAATGATTTTTATTTATGATTTGATCGCCTGTTTTTAACTAACCCGAGACCTTTGCAAAACTCCCAGATGTGGATGCAGTTCAAGGCGTAGCAGCACAGCGAGTGCAGACATATCATATAGATAGGCAAACGAGCGAGCAGCGCACAACGCAGAAATGCGCCGCAGATGGGGGTTTTGCAAAGGTCTCAACCCGATAGTGTTCTATCTCAGGAGCAGAAAAATGAATTTATACGGCCCGATTGACCGCCATTTCAGCGGCTGGAGAATTGACCCGAAAGAAAACTTTGGTACAAGCGATTGGCGGCCTATTTCTACACCGAAGGCATCGGATTACGTTCGAACGTCTCCGCCGGCCTTACCCAAACCTTCGGATTACGTTCCCATTTCCAAAACCGAGCAGCCTGCCATCCCGTCGGTATCTGCCATTATCGATACTACACCGAAAACCATCAACGGATCAAAAGACTACAGCGTACAGGAGCTTCAAAAAATAGGCAGCAGCTCTCCCCGCGAAATTGCCGGATTTTTCCAAAACCTCAACGGTACTACCATTCAGCAAGACACCAGTGTCGACGGCCATGTATTAAAAATTTACACCAACCCCGCACTGCCCGATAAAGAATATGTTTCATATGGTGAAAACAAAGGTTTTTGGCAAATCGTCGGCACTGCCCCGCGGGTATCGACCTCCGACAATTCAGAAAGTATTCCCGGTGTTTCAGTAGCCGCCAAAAGGGAAATACAACTGAGCGGCAGCGAAATTGCCGCAGTGATCCAGCAGCAAAACAACCCCTTGCCGCCCGAGCTGCCCAAGCCCGAAGAACTTCCGTCCGTGTCGTCAGACAGCGGTGCTGTTGTTCTTTCCCCTCTGCCTGTGCCGCAGGAAAAGCCTTCTATAGAGCGGCTATCGTCTATAGGCAGCAACATCATTACCGGCGATATTCCACGCAACCCGCCCGAATTCAAACCCGCGCCCGATGTGGCAGTTCAAAATCCTCAGAAACCCCCTCCGCAAACCGCCGAAACCGCACCCGCAGAGCCACACCCCGAAAGCCAAGCCCTAGGCGCACTCGGTGATGCCGTTACTTATACTGAAGCTGCCTTGAAAAATCCGCACCAAGAATTGATGAAGCAATTGGATCAGCTCAAGGTTGAATCTTCTTTCAGCCACAATACCGCTGCCGAGCTTTCCAAAAACATTATTCAATTGGAAGAAGGCCACCTTTACGGCGAACGTCGGGAATTTTATGCCCAAAATAAAGAAGCCTTGAGCGAACTGGCAGAAAAACTGCGCACCGAGACCACAGAAATCGTAAAAGCTGAAGGCGAATTGGCCGGAAAACTCTACTATTTGAAAGGTATTGCCAAAACCTTGGGGTTTGTCGGAATCGCTTTAGATATGTGGGAGTTGGGCTCCCGGATCAAAACGGCAGTTGAAACCGACAACTGGGATCCCGTGGCGGGTTCTTTGGCCAAAATTGCCTTAACGCCCGTTGCCGTGGCGGGCGGCGTGCTGGTAGGCGCAGGTGCGGGGTTCCTTGTTGCAGGTATGGGCGTTCCTGCTGCTATAGCAACCGGTATAACAGTTGTTGTAAGTGCCGGTACTACTTATCTACTAATCCAGCCGCTGGATTCACTGGATAAAGAAATTTCAGAATCGGGTAAGTTCGATTTTGGCGAAACTTCGCAAAGCCGACCGCTTGAATTGGTTTTGGCAGGCAACTATAACCATCAAGACGATGTAAAACTCGAAGCAGACCATATTACCGTTATAGGCAGGCAGAATTTTCAGAACCTTGAGCTTAAGGCTGAGAGTTTTACCGTTATCGGCGAAGCCAATGTGGCGGGAAATCTTAATGTAGCAGCCGATCGTTACGAAAACATAGCCCCGGAGAATGTTTCCCCCGAATTTGCAGAGCAGCTGAAACAAACTGGGCAAACCGTTGCCGAGCATGCTCCGCCCGAAACCGCTCCTGAACCAAGTGTGCAGCAAGAGGGCGGCTTTGTCTTAACCGAAGAACCCGCCATCAACCTTGAATATGCCCAAGCCCAGGCAGATGCCGACAATAGTACGGTAAAAGAATACGTCAGCGGCCTGCTTGAGCCGATTAATGCTGCCGAGCTGCCTTTTCCCGATCTGTATGATTCCATCATTCAATATCAAAATGAAGAGCTGGAAAGAATATTCGGAGACAATGCCATAGAAGATGCTTTTAAATTTATCGGGCAGGAAGATCCGGCCTATCCCCAGATTCCGCCAAGCCAACCGCTTCCCGATATGCAGGAAAACACGCAACTGTAAGTTTTGGTAAAAACAGGCCGTCTGAAATTCAGACGGCCTCATAAGGATTGGATCATGAATAAAGCAAAAATAGAAAATTATCTTATATGTGGTTTGTTTATCTTACCGATATTGGTATTTACCGTATTGCCGGCACATGCCGAAAGCGGATTCGACTTTTTCCTCAACAGCCTGATAGACCGATCGATATTTGCCGACGGCTACTACAAACCGCCGCGCTACCCGTTTGCGGCGCGGGTAGTGAATGCTTTTTCGGTGGTGTGTGCAGTAATTGGCGGTATTGTGATGGGTATCTGGCGCAGAGACAGCGTTATCAGAAGCAAAATTCCTAAGAATTTGTGGCTGATTATGGCGGCATTATTTGTAGTTAGTTGCTATATGTTTTGGATTAGCATTACCCCACAGGAGTTTAAGGTTGTGAGCGGCAGGAGCTTCGGCGTAACGGAAAGTTTCCACAACAATCCGGTACTGTTTCTGTTTTTAATGGTATCGAAAAGTGTCATTATTTATGTGTTTTTAAGAGCCTCAATCACATATTCTCTTTATCTTTTATCTTCGCCGAAAAAAAGCACAGATTAAAAATAACCTGATGAGGCCGTCTGAAACTTTAACTTTCAGACGGCCTTTGGAGCTTGATTATGAATAAAGAACAAAAAAAGAAAGCGGAAAATTATATTTTTTATCCGCTTCTTGCTTCTACGGTAGTGATATTTATCATTTCTCCTGCATACATCGACCCCAACAACAGGTTCGACCATATGTTAAACAATCTGATTGATCATTACTTATTGGGAAACGGTTATTACTCTCCTACGTATTATCCTTTTGCAGCCAAAATCACTAATAGTTTTTCAGTCGTATTGGCCATCATTGCAGGCGTATTTGTAGGAATTTTACGTAAAGACGGAATTGAATATGTATCCAAATCTCTTTGGTTTGCCTGCCTAGTCATGTTGGGATTGGGTATAGCCACATTTTTCTTAAGTTTGAACCCTCAGGAATTTAGAGAACCCACATTCAGGCGCAGCTTCGGTACCAGCGAATCGTTCCACAATAATCCGGTTTTGTTTTTATTTATGATGATTGTCAAACAGGTATGTATTTATGCAGGTATCAGAGTGCCCCTTTCTCTTATGCTTTATTACATAGATAAAATCAGAAAATAACCCGAGGCCGTCTGAAACTTTTCAGACGGGCTCGAATATCAATAACGCACGAATATTTGTCTGCACCCTTTATATATTGCTTATTGGCGGTGCGGATACGATTAAGCGGTGATGCAATCAAGCCGGCGGGGGGCTTGCCCAATCAGTTTTTTCGCGCAACCACAAATTGTGCCAATTCGCGCAGGTGTTCTGCTTTTTCGCCGAATCCTTCTAACATTTCCACCGCTTCGCTTATCAGTATTTCGGCGTGGCGGCGGGCTTCGGCCAAGCCCATCAGTTTTACATAAGTCGGCTTGTCGTTGTCTGCGTCTTTGCCCGCTGTTTTGCCCAGTGTGGCTGTGTCGGCTTCGCAGTCGAGCACATCGTCTATCACTTGAAACGCTAATCCGAGCTTGGCGGCATATTGGTCTAAACGCTGCAAATCTGCGTCGTTCAAATCGGGGCAGGCCAGTGCGCCCAAACCTACGGCGGCGCGGATAAGGGCGCCGGTTTTCAGGCTGTGCATGTGTTCCAATTCGTGCCGGTTCATGGGTTTGCCTACGTTGGCCAAATCAATGGCCTGCCCGCCTGCCATGCCGAGGCTGCCGGATGCTTGTGCCAATAAAGCGGTCATTTTCAGTTGGCGTGCGGCGGGTAGAGAGGTAGGACGGCTCAATACGTCAAAGGCCAATGTTTGCAGGGCATCGCCGGTTAAGAGGGCGGTGGCTTCGTCATATTGAACGTGGCAGGTGGGTTTGCCGCGGCGCAGGCTGTCGTTGTCCATTGCGGGCATATCGTCGTGCACCAGCGAGTAAACGTGTATCAGTTCTACCGCCGCCATGGCCTGTTCTACCGCTTCGGTATCGGCATCGCCCAATTCGGAAGCGGCCAGCACCAGCAGCGGGCGCAGGCGTTTGCCGCCGCCGAGGGTAACGTAACGCATGGCTTGGTGCAGGGTGTGCGGCACAATATTTTCAGACGGCATCACGCGCTCGAGCACCAGTTCGGTTTGCGTCTGTGCTTTCAGCTGCCATGCTTGCAGATTATTCGCTTTGTTCAAGATTCAGCTCCTTCAGTTCGCCCGCATCAAGCACTTGCAGTTTCTGCTCTACTTCGGCCAGCTTGGCTTGGCAGTATTTCACCAGTTCGTTGCCTTCCTGATAGGCGGCCAGCGCGTCTTCCAACGGCATTTCGCTGCTCTGCATGGCTTGGGTGAGGGTTTCTAAACGTTTCAGGGCTTCTTCAAACGATTTGGGTGCGGCAAATTTTTTCATATCGCTAGGCTTGTGGAATAAAGGCGGTATTGTAACATTTTTGCGTAGATGGATTGTGTGGTTATAGAGAAGCAAATACCGTGAATTGAAATGCTGTTATAAGGCCGTCTGAAAACAGCAGGATTTTTCAGACGGCCTGTTTTGGTTTTCCGGCTTCAAGCCCTGAAACGGGCTTAACCTATCCGCTTAAACGGCGGCAGGCAGGCGAGCATTTGACGGCCGTAGTTTTGGGTTTTGACGCGGTTGTCGAGTATGGTTACACGGCCGTAGTCCTGCTCGGTGCGGATCAGCCGCCCGACGGCCTGCACCAGTTTGATGCTGGCTTCGGGCACGGTGATTTCGATAAACGGATTGCCGCCGCGCTGTTCGATCCAGCGGTTTTGGGTTTTTTCGATGGGGTTGTCGGGCATGGAGAACGGCAGTTTGGCAATGATGACCTGTACGCAGGCTTCGCCGGGCAGGTCGAGACCTTCGGCGAAGCTGTCCAAACCGAAAATGATGCTGGCGCGGCCGTCTGAAATGGCTTGGTAATGCTTTTGCAGCAGCACGGCTTTGGGCAATTCGCCTTGTACGAGCAAAAGCGGCAGGTAGTCTTCGGGCAGGCGCAGGGCGACATCCTGCATTTGTTTGCGCGAGGAAAACAGCACCAGCGTGCCGATGGCTTCGGCGGGCGAAATCAGCTTGGGCAGCCATTCGACGATGGCGGCGGTGTGCGCGGCGGGGTCTTTGGGGCTGGCGTGTACGGGCGGAATATACAATTCGCCTTGGGCGTCGAAATCAAACGGGCTTTGCAGGGCGAGCGTGGTGGTTTCGGGCAGCCATTGCAGGCCGGTTTGGCGCAGAATCAGGTTGAAGCTGCCGAGCGATTGCAGGGTGGCGGAGGTGAGCACGGCACCGGCGGCGCGCCGCCACAGGTTGTTGGCCAGATACGATGCGCTGCTGATGGGGCTGGCGTGGAAAAAGTAGTCGTTTTTGTCGTCGAGGCGGCGGGTTATCCATTTGGCCAGCGGTTCTTCGCCTTCGGCGGGCACGGTGGAAAGCAAATCCCATGTGGCGGTGATTTGTTCGATGCGGGCGCGGAATACGCCGAATTCGGTGCTCAGGCGGTCTATTTGCGCGCTGTTTTGGTCTTTGTCGCGGCGGGCGGCAGACAGGGCATCGTTCAAGCTGTTAGCGTGTTTATACAGGCTGCGGGCGGCGATGGCGGTGTTGGATACGGCCAATTCGAGCGCTTCGGGGATTTTGCCGTCTTGCCACAGCCACACCGATTCGTTGCTTTCAGACGGCCTCAGTTCGGGTTCTTCGGATAAGTGGAACTGCCATTCGTGCAGGCTTTCGAGCAGCGCGGCGGCGGCTTCGTCGGCAAGGTTCGCCAGCTCGGTTTTGTCAGTTAGCATGGAGATTTTGGCGATAACGGGCGGCAGTTTTTCCAGCGCCCACACCGCTTGGTTCCACGAATGCTCGGCGGCAAACTGGCTCAGGGCTTTTTTGGGCAGGTGGTGCGCTTCGTCGATGCAGTAGAAGCTGTTTTCGGGGGCGGGCAGAATCACGCCGCCGCCCATGCTGATATCGACCATTAGCAAGTCGTGGTTGGCCACGACGACATCAACGGTTTCCAGCGTGTCGCGGGCGAGATAAAACGGGCATTCGGGGCGGTTGGGGCAGGCGGCTTTGAGGCAGCCGTAGTTGTCGTTGTTCACCTTCATCCAGATGGCGTCGTCGATTTTTTCCGGCCAAGTGTCGCGGTCGCCGTTGAAGCGGCGGGCGGAAAATTCGTCGGCGATGTCGCGCAGCAGCTTCAATTCTTCGGGCTTGGGTTTGCTGTCCCACAGCACGGCGGGGGCTTCGAAGCCGAGCAGGTTTTGCTGGGCGTTGCTTTGGGTGAGTTGGTAGAGTTTGTAGGGGCAGAGGTAGCGTCCGCGCCCTTTGGCAAGCGCGAAGGTTAATTCCAAGCCGCTTTGTTCCACCAAAAACGGCAAATCGCGGTCAACCAACTGCTCTTGCAGGGCAACGGTGGCGCTGCTCACAATCAGCCGCTTGCCGCGCGTTTGCGCCATGATGCCGCCGGCCAGAAGATAAGCCAAACTTTTGCCCACGCCGGTCGGCCCTTCCACCACCACAATGCTCTCGCCTTCGCGTTTGGGCGCTTCTTCGCCTTCGGCGCGGGTTTGCGTGCGCGAAAAGGCGTTGGCAATGGCTGCAATCATCTCCCGCTGCGCGGCGCGCGGGCGGAAGTTGGGCAGGTTTTTGCCGATGTTTTGGTAATGGTCGCGGATGGCGTTTTTTTCTAAATCGGTGAGCATTGAGGCCGTCTGAACATAGCTGGCAAGGGAAAAGCGTATTTTAGCATTGATTAAGGAGAAGGCCGTCTGAAATGCTGTTTTCAGACGGCCTGAAACTTTTATGACAGGCGGCGGCTTAGGGGCGGTTTTGTGTGGCCAGCCAAGCGGCAATGTCTTTGCCCAAGGCGTTGGCGGTGCGGTAAAGTACGGTGCACGAACCTTTGAAACCGGCAAACATGCCGCCCATGGAGTTGCGGTTGAACGTGGTTTTATGCACGGGTTGGCCGTTGCGGTAAAGCTCGCCGTAAACCGACATTCCTTTTGCATGGCCGATGAAAGCATTGCCTGCGCTCATGGCCGAAGTGATGTGCAGCTTGGCATAAGATACCTCGGGGTCGGTGTTGCCGTCGCGTATAACCGTTATTTGATTTTCGCGTGCATATTTTTCAACGGCTTGAGACAAGCGGCTGCCGATTTCGGTGCATTCGGAGGTGATGCGGTTATCGATACGGCTTTCGTCTTCATAAGGAACGGTTTCTGCGATATGGATGTCGGTGGCGGAGGCAAAAGCCGCCGCGCTGCCCATCAACAGGCAAAGTAAAACGCTTTTGTGCATGATTGATTTTCCTTGTAGATGAATGAAATCGAGCGGGTTTTATCGTTACTGCGCCAACAATTATACCTCTTATTATTTGTTTTGATGAAGTTTGCCGCGCCATCTGCCGTGTTATAATCCGCCGTGCATACAGGCCGGGCAGACAGCCGCCGCGCAACGCATAAAGCCTGCGGGGAGGAAAGTCCGGGCTCCGAAGAGCAGAATGCCGGCTAACGGCCGGGCGCAGTAATGCGACGGAAAGTGGAACAGAAAGCAATACCGCCGATGGCTGCTTCGGCAGCACAGGTAAGGGTGAAAAGGTGCGGTAAGAGCGCACCGTGCACTTGGTAACAAGGCGCAGCAGGCTAAACCCCATTCGGAGCAAGACCAAACAGAACGCATTGACGCTGCTCGCCGAGCGTTCGGGTAGGTTGCTGGAGCGTATCAGCAATGGTGCGCCTAGAGGAATGGCTGTCCGACGACAGAACCCGGCTTACCGCCCGACCTGTATGCCCCCATAACGGATAGGCCGTCTGAAATGTTTCAGACGGCCTATTTATTTTTATGGTCAATAACTTAGCTTTAATGCAAGGCAGCAACGCCGTAATAAAAGTCAAGCGGATTGACGATAAAGGGCGGTGCCGGCAACCGGTTTGTCTGCACCAAGGGCTTTAGGGCGGCGGTATCTGCCAGCCGAAAGCGCGGGCGAGCTGCTGCCATTGACCGTCAACGTCTGCACAGACGGTGATTCTGCCGCTACCGTCGGGCTTATTGAATGCCAGCGTGCGGGCATGAAGCATCAGGCGCGTGCTGCCGGTATGGGCGGCGACGGCGCGGTTTTGGGCATTGTCGCCGTGGGTGGTATCGCCCACAATCGGATGAAAGATGTGTTTCAGATGGCGGCGCAGCTGGTGTTTGCGGCCGGTATGCGGTGTGAGCTCTACCCATGAATAGCGCGAGGTGGGATAGCGGGCGGCAGATTGGAACGGCTGTTCGGTTTGGGCAAGGCAGCGGTAGTCGGTTACGGCATGTTGTGCGGGTTTGTCGGGGTCGGCAAAGGGGTCGGCGATTTTGTCGGCTTCTTCTTTGAGCGGATGGTCGATGCGGCCGCTGCCGTTCAGATGGCCGCGCACAACCGCCCAATAGGTTTTCTGTACGGTTTGCTGCTCGAATTGCCGCGACAGCAAGTGTGCGCTTTCGCTGTCGAAGGCAAACAGGAGTACGCCCGAGGTCGGGCGGTCGAGCCGGTGGACGGGATAAACATGCTGACCGGTTTGGTCGCGCAGGGTCTGCATCACAAAGCGGGTTTCGTGGCGGTCGAGCCAGCTGCGGTGCACCAACATGCCCGCAGGTTTGTTGACGGCTATGCAGAGGGTGTCGCGGTAAAGGATGTCGAGCATAGGGATGGCCGGATGGATTGGGCAAAGGTTTCGGGCCGTCTGAAAAAGTTTGATTGGCTGTATAGTGTGAGAATCGGTTTTTCAGACGGCCTTTGCATACGGTTAGCGCAGCAGTTCGTCGGTAATGCGCTGTAAAAACGCCAGTCGTGATTCGCGTATTGCGCCTGTTTCGGCTGCCGCTTTCACGGCACAGCCGGGTTCGGCGCGGTGGGTGCAGTTGTGGAAACGGCATTGTCCCGACAAATGGCGCAAATCGGGAAAATATTCGAGCAGGCGGGGCGCTTCGAGATGAAACAGGCCGAATTCCTGCAAACCGGGCGAATCGATTAATTTGGTTTCGGCATCAATATCATACAGGCGGGCATGGGTGGTGGTGTGTTTGCCGGAATCGAGCGCGGTGGAGATTTCGCCCACGCGGGCAGTCTGGCTGCCGAGTAAAGCGTTGGTGAGCGTGGATTTGCCCATACCGCTCTGCCCCAGAAAAATATTGGTGCAGCCCTGCATCAAAGGTTTGAGTGCGTCGGCGTGGTCGAGCGCGCAGGTTTCGATTACGGGGTAGCCCAATGATTCGTAAAAGCCGAGTTTTTGCCGCCAAGCGTCGGTTTCGGGTAAGTCGGCTTTGTTCAGCACGATCACGGCTTCGATACCGGCGGCTTCGGCAGCCAGCAGTGCACGCTGGATCAAGGCTTCGTTGGGGCCGGGCACGGCGGCGGTAACGATAAACAGTTTATCGACATTGGCGGCAATCAGTTTGGTTTTCCAAGCATCTTGGCGGTAGAGCAGGCTTTCGCGCGGCAGATAATCTTCGATAACCGCCTGTTCGTGATTGATGGGGCTGATGTGTACCCAATCTCCGCAGGCAAAATCAACGCGTTTTTTGCGGGTGGTGGCATCATATTGAATGCCGCCGGGGGTGCGCACGGTATAGCGGCGGCCGTAGCTGGCGGTAATCTGGGCGGTGTCTGGCATAGGTTTGGGATACTCGGATGGGGAAAGCGGTTTATTTTACAGGATTTTATATCTAAGGCCGGCTTGAGTTTGCCAAGGCCGCAGGCCGTCTGAAACCGTTTATGGTCAATTCACTTAAATAAACGGTTTCAGACGGCCTGCAACGGGCATTCAACAAAAACAGGGAAAGCACGGGCTTTCCCTGTTTTCACATTCTGAGACCTTTGCAAAACCCTCATCTGCGGCGCATTTCTGCGTTGTGCGCTGCTCGCTCGTTTGCCTATCTATATGATATGTCTGCACTCGCTGTGCTGCTACGCCTTGAACTGCATCCACATCTGAGGGTTTTGCAAAGGTCTCATTCTGCCGGGATTAAGCGCGTTTTTCCAAAACCGCCACGGCAGGCAGCTCTTTGCCTTCCAAAAACTCAAGGAACGCACCGCCGCCGGTGGAAATGTAGCTGATTTGGTCGGTGATGCCGAACTTGGCAATCGCCGCCAAAGTGTCGCCGCCGCCGGCAATCGAGAAGGCGCTGCTGTCGGCAATTGCTTTGGCCAGCACTTCGGTGCCGCCGGCAAATTGGTCGAACTCGAACACGCCCACCGGGCCGTTCCACACCACCGTGCCGGCTTTTTTCAGTGCTTCGGCCAAGGCTGCGGCGGATTGCGGGCCGATGTCGAGAATCATGTCGTCTTCGGCCACGTCGTCGATATTTTTTACCGTCGCTTCGGCATCGGCGGCAAACGCCTTAGCCACCACGACATCGGTCGGCAGCGGAACCACGCCGCCTTTGGCTGCCATTTTTTCCATGATTTTTTTCGATTCTTCCACCAAATCATGCTCGGCCAGCGATTTGCCGATGGGTTTGCCCGCAGCCAGCAGGAAGGTGTTGGCGATGCCGCCGCCGACGATCAATTGGTCGACTTTGTCGGCCAAGCTCTCGAGAATGGTAAGTTTGGTCGATACTTTGCTGCCGGCCACAATCGCCGCCAAGGGGCGGGCGGGCTCTTTGAGGGCTTTGCCCAAGGCGTCCAACTCGTTTGCCATCAACACGCCGGCGCATGCCACCGGTGCGGCTTGGGCCACGGCTTCGGTAGAGGCTTGGGCGCGGTGGGCGGTGCCGAATGCGTCGTTCACAAACACATCGCACAACGCGGCATAGGCTTTACCCAATTCCAAATCGTTTTTCTTTTCACCTTTGTTGATGCGCACGTTTTGCAGCATGGCCACTTCGCCTGCCGCCAAAACGGGTTTGTTTTCGCGCCAGTCGTTCAACACTTTGACTTCTTTGCCCAACAATTTGCCCAAGTGGGCGGCAACCGGAGCCACGTCGTCTTCCGGATTGAATTCGCCTTCGGTGGGACGGCCCAGATGCGACATCACAATCACCGATGCGCCGTTGTCCAAGCAGTATTGAATCGACGCGAGCGATGCGCGGATGCGGGTGTCGTCGCTGATGGCACCGTCTTTAAACGGCACGTTCATATCGGCACGGATCAATACGGTTTTGCCTTGTACGTTTTGTTCGGTCAATTTCAAAAATGCCATGTTCGGTTTCCTTGTCTGAAGTAAATGAAAGCAATCAGCCGCATTATGCGGGAAGCGGAAAAAGCGGTAAAGGCGCGCAGCCCCAACGGTTGATTTGCGTCATGATTACAATGGATTACGCAAAACCTTGCAAACTGATCCGCATCAAGCCGCATCAGGCACAACGGTTTTCAGGTAGTTCAGCGCGATAAACTGTTTGTCTGCGTCCACTTCCGTTACCGACAGCAGCATCTGCGATTTGGGCAGCGCGTCGAACGGAATGCCGGTGGCGCGGGCCACCAGCGGCAGGCCGTCGATACGCACCAAGTCTTCTTTCAACAGCGTGGCTTTCAGCTCTTTTATGTTTTCCTGCTGCACATACACCAAGCTCCAATAGCTTTCCATCTGCCGCTGGAAATCGGCATAGGCGGTATAGGCCGAATCGAAATCGCGCAAGGCGGCAAACAGGTCGGCATCGTTGTGCTCAAACAGCGGCAGGCCGTCTGAAATCAGGCTGATAAGCTGTTTTTGGTTGATGTAGTCGGCGGCGCGGCGCAACGGCGAGGTAAACCAGCCGTAATGCTGCACGCCCATGCCGCTGTGCGGTTCGGATTTGGTGCTCATGCGCACTTTGCTGTTGCCTGGCTGCACGCGGAACAGGCCGGGCAGGTGGTTGGCATCGAGCATTTCGGCCCATGTGCTGTTGGCGAGAATCATCATTTCGCTTACCAGTGTGTCGATGGGCGAACCGCGCTCGCGGCGAGCCACGCCTACGCTGCCGTCTGCGTTCAATTCGATGCTGTAATCGTATTGTACGGCGCGCTCCGGCTCGTATTTGCCGCGGGCTTTTTGGCGGGCGACGGCAAATCGGTGCAGCCAGATTAAATCGCGGTGGTGGTTGAACATGGCCTGCTCTTCGGCATCCAAACCGGTTTCGGTATTGAAATGCGGCTCAATGGCTTGAATACGCAGGTTTTCGGCGATATACACGGCTTCGATTTTGTGTTCGGGTGCGCTGATGTTGAAATCGGTGTCCACATCGAAATAAATGCTCACGGCGGGGCGGTATGCGCCGGCATCGAGGCTGAAAGAGGCAATCCAGTTGTCGGGCAGCATGGTGATTTTGCCGCCGGGAAAATAGGCGGTGCTTTGGCGTTCCATGATGATGCCTTCGATGCCGCTGCCGGGTTCGACGGCCAATGAAGGCGCGGCAATGTGGATGCCGACGCGTTTGCTGCCGTTGCCCAAATCGGTAACGCTGATGGCATCGTCCACTTCGGTGGTGCTGTCGTCGTCGATGGAAAACGCCTGCACGCCGGCTTTGGGCAGGTCGGCCAAAGCGGGGACGGCGACATCGGGAAAGCCGGTGCCTTTGGGGAAATGCTTGATTTCAAAGCCGTCGTACAGGTATTGCGGAATCGAAGCCACGCCGCCGGTTTGCATGGCGAGCGCGAGCGGTGCGAGTTTGAGCGCGTCGGCGGCTTTGGTGAAGGCTTTGTAGGTGAGCGCCTGTTTGTCGGGCGCGTGCAGGATGGTTTTTAAGTCGGCGGCGATTTCAGACGGCATCTGCCCTTGTTTCAAGGCTTCGGCCCAGCTTTCGATTTGCGCTTCCTGCTGCTTTTTGCGCTCGATGGCGGCCAGCGCCTGCTTGAGGGTTTCTTCGGGCGCGGCTTTGAATACGCCTTTGGCCTTTTTGTAGAAGTACATCGGCGCGGCGTAGAGGGCGATCAGGGTGGCGGCCAGCTCGGTTTTGGCGGGTGCGTGGCCGAAATATTCTTCGGCGATGGCTTCGGCGGTGAATTCTTCTTCGCTGCACACTTCCCACAGCAAATCGGTGTCGATGTCGGCGGCTTCGGCTTGGGCTTTGTTCAGGAAGTCGTCGAGCGGGGTGTCGAATTCGACAAATACGTTGGCGGCTTTGACTTTGGTGCGTTTTCCGTGCTGGGTGTCGGCCTGATAGTTGGCATCGTTTTTCTGAACGACGGTTGCCACTTTGAATTGGCCGGATTCTTCGTAAAATATGTTCATAAATAAAATAGATGGGCGATAAGCTTGCACTCGGAGGCCGTCTGAAAAAACGGCGCGGGTGTATGGCTTATCAAATTGCTGAAAAGGCGTGATTTTAACAGGAATCGCTTAGGCTTGTCGGCGTTGTGGCGTTCAGACGGCCTTTTCCAAAATATTTTCTGCCGTGATAGTGGCAATCTCTCGCTGCGGTAACGGTGGCAGGCGGTTTCGCTATATACTGGCGGCTCGACACGTTTGAAAGGAGCGGACGATGACCATTTATTTTTTAGGCGGCGGCAATATGGCGGCGGCGATTGCAGGCGGTTTGGCAAGACAGGGCGGATACGCCGTCCACATTGTGAACCGCGGTGCGGAAAAACGCGAACGGCTCGCGCGCGAGTTGGGCGTGCCGGTGTCGGAAACCCTGCCCGAGCTTCATGCCGAAGACGTGCTGGTGTTGGCCGTGAAGCCGCAAGACATGCAGGCAGCGTGTGCGGGCGTGGAAACCAACGGCGCATTGGTCATATCGGTGGCGGCCGGATTGAGTGTCGATACCTTGAGCCGCTATCTCAACGGCACGCGCCGTATCGTGCGGGTGATGCCGAATACGCCCAGCGGGGTCGGTTTGGGCGTGTCCGGCCTGTTTGCGGGCGACGGAGCCACTGAGGCCGACAAACAGCTGGCGGCGCAGATTATGCTTGCGGTCGGCCAAGTGATGGTGGTGGAAGACGAGGCCCAGCTGCACGCCGTTACCGGCATTACCGGCAGCGGCCCCGCCTATGTGTTTTATCTGCTCGATGCCTTGAAGAAAGCCGCCGTTATGCAGGGTTTCGATGAAGGAACCGCCAAGCAGCTCAGCTTGGCCACCTTTAAAGGCGCGGTTGCGTTGGCCGAACACAGTGGCGAAGATTTCAGCGTGCTCCAGCAAAACGTTACCTCCAAAGGCGGCACCACGTTTGCCGCGCTGGAAACTTTTAAAGCCCGCTCGGTAGCCGAAGCGATAGGCGAAGGCGTTGATGCGTGCGTGGCGCGTTCACGGGAAATTACCCGCCAATTCGAGGCCGTCTGAAATGTTGTCTAAATTATTGATTCTGTTTTCAGACGGCCTGGCCATCGTGTGTTTGGCGCGCTGCCTGCTGCAATGGGCGAAGCTCGATTACCGCCATCCGTTTGCCCAATTCTGCACCCATACCACCGATTGGCTGGTGAAGCCGCTGCGCAAGGCCGCCCCGCCGTTAGGCCGCTGGGATACCGCCTGCATTTTGGCCTGCGTGCTGCTCTATTACACCGCTTTTACGCTGATTTCATTAATCTCGCTGCCGGGCGGGTTCGGCATAAAAGTGATCGCCGCCAACCTGTTTTTCACAGTTTTAAGCATGTTTAAAGCCGTTGCCTATGTTTTACTGTTGGGTTTGGTATTGAGAATGGTGCTGAGTTTTCAAAATCCATACTCATTTTTACAAGTATCTTTGCATAAAATATTTGAACCATTGTCGCGGCCTTTTGTCTTTTTAAAATTCGGACGCTACGATTTTTCGGGCAGCGTTCTGGCATTGATGCTGTGGTTTTGGTTAAGTGCAATCCTGCCACAGTTGAGCGCCAAATTGAATTTATGGCTGTTGAATTGATATATCAATGAGTTAACCCGTTAGAGAGGCCGTCTGAACAAAAACACCGGGCGCGGCGCAGGCTGAAAATAAGGCATATTCATAAAACCGTGATATGATGCCCCCGCACAAAAAGGTTAAATCATCGAAAAATCAACAACAAACCTAAAAGCGGGCTTTGAATCGAAGCCTACCGTCCAACAGAGAAAGAAAGAACTACCATGGCAAAGCTCACAGAACAAGACATCCTTAATTGGAACGGCTCTGAAGAAGACTACATGAATGCGGACCAACTGGCTTTTTTCCGTGAGCTGTTGGTAAAACTGCAAGACGAACTGATTGCCAATGCCAATGCCACCACCGGCCATCTGCAAGAGCACGAATCCGCTCCCGATCCCGCCGACCGCGCCACTCAGGAAGAAGAATATGCCCTCGAGTTGCGCACCCGCGACCGCGAGCGTAAACTGTTGAGCAAAATCCAAGCCTCCATCCGCAGCATCGACGAAGGCGACTACGGTTTCTGCCGCGACACCGGCGAACCCATCGGCCTGAAGCGCCTTTTGGCGCGTCCTACCGCAACCCTGTCGGTAGAAGCGCAAGAGCGCCGCGAGCAAATGAAGAAACAGTTTGCCGATTGATTCGTGTCAAACCGGCGATTCAGGCTGCTGAGGCCGTCTGAAAAAGTTGCGTGAAACCTGTTTGATTTAAACCGAAGGCCGAACCTTTTAACTAAGGTTCGGCCTTCGGTTTTGTCTTGCCCGTTGAGGTTTTTCAGACGGCCTTACCGGCACAGGCAAAACATGGCGTTATATATAATCAACCAATTTAACTTCGACTACGGCGTTTCTGCGCCCTAGCTCTAAGAGAGCAATGGTGTAAGCCGCTGAAGCGGCAACAGAATCGGTTCCGTATTAGCTGTGCTGCTTGGGCTTGCTGCCTCGTATGAAAATTAAATTGATTGACTATAAGCTTTGAACACCATTCCTATCCGGGGGCAAAGGTATTGTGCCGTTTACTAACGGATCACTCCGCAGGCCATGCGTCCGCCGCCGCCGCCCAAAGCGGAGGGGTGGTCGCTGTAATTGTCGCCGCCTTCATGAATCATAAGCGAGTGGCCGCGCAGGGTGTTGATGTTTTTGATGCGGGGAGCGACAACGGGTTGCACATGGCCGTTGGCGGCTACTGCCAATGCGGGTAAGTCGCCCAAATGGCCGCTGTCATCCCACGGGCCTTTGTGTGCGCCGGTTTTGTGGGGATCCCAATGGCCGCCCGCTCCGTGGCCGGCAACGAGCTTGCCTTTGTTTGGTGCGGGAGCGCAGCTGGGGTGTTCGTGAACGTGAAAGCCGTAAATGCCTGCTTTCAGCCCTTTCAGGTGCGGAGTGAAGACGGCACCGTGCTTGCTTTGGCTGATGTGGATTTCGCCTATCGGGGTGTCGCCTTTTTCGAGGTCGAGCAGCGACACCGGTACGATAATCGGATTTTGTGCAAAAGCATGGGCAGACAGGCAGCACAATAAAGTTGCAATGAGTTTTTTCATGTGGTTTCCTTCGATTTGTGTTGGGATAAATGGTTGGAATACTTAGTAAATATTAAAGTTTGTGTATTCGTTTAATGATATGAAAGAATGGGATGGTTCTGTTGGCGTTTCATGCGAAAGGTTTCAGGCCGTCTGAAATATTTCCGATGTTTGTCAGGCAGGTGTAACGGTTAATATCAGGGCTTGGCGGCCGTTGATTTGAAAAGTTACTTCGTATTGTGCAACCTGCATCACATAGATTCGTTCGGGAATATCTTGATAGGCGGGGCGCGGGTCTTGGGCGATACTTTGGCTGATCAGGTTGCGTTCGGCGGATGTTAGCGCGGTATGGCTGCAATCGGCCTGCCACGTTACGCTGAGTTCTTCGGGCTTAACGGCGGCGAAACCGCCTGCGGCATCGGGTTTGGCTTCTACAAAGGGAATATAGGGTTTGATGTCGATAACGGGCGTGTTGTCGAGCAAATCGGCACCGCTGCAATAAAGGCGCACGGGTTTGCCGGAGGTTATGCGTTCGAGTTTCAATAGCGAGAGGCCGATGTGGTTGGGGCGGTGGGGGCTGCGTGTGGCAAAAACGCCCATTTTCTGCTTGCCGCCCAAACGCGGGGGGCGCACCAGCGGCGACCAGCCTTCTTCCAATACGTCGTGAAAAATAAAGCTGACCCACACATAATCAAATGCTTCCAAACCGCGCACGCTGTCGGCAGTGAAGCTGTTGTTTAATTCGATGCAGACTTCGGCGGCAGGTACCAAACCGGGTTGGCGGGCGATGCCGAATTTTTGTTTGTAGGGTGAATGTACGGTGCCGATGGAAGTTATGGTGTATTGCATAGATGCCGTCTGAAAGGCTTTGAAAGGCGGCTATGATAACACCGATACAGCAAATAAACTTTATTTCTGCTGTGGTGTTGCTGCGCCTCGCTGCCTCGTATTAAAAATAAGTTGATTGGCTATATATATCTTTAACCGTACCCATATCGGGTGTTCGCAAAGGTATCGGCCTTTGTGTTGCGCTCGGTAAGCAAATGTCTGCCGCTGTTTTTGCAGTACGGGCAGTATGGAAAATGTAGTGCGTTGAAAGGGTGGCGGGCGGTGCTGGGCATCTGATTTTTCGGCTATAATGTCGGCTGCCTTTTAAGACTGAGAGCATATATATGATTGTGTCGATAGACGTTGATGCACAGAAAACCTTTTCCCCGTTGTGTCCGGATGAATTGCCGGTGGCGGAAGGTGATACGATTGTGGCGGAATTGAACGCACAAGCGGCATTGGCGGATTTGCGCGTGATGACGAAAGACGCGCACAGCCCGTTTGCGAAATGGATAGTGCAAGACGCTGCCGATATGCTCCGGCCGACGGGTATGCCGGAAGCCGACTTAACATGGGTGCCGCACGCAATGGTCGGCACAAAAGGCTATGAATTGCTCGACGGTTTGCCGTCTGCGCAAGACTATGATTATTGCGTATGGAAAGGCGTTGACCCCGAATACCACCCTTACGGCGCATGTTTTCACGATATTGGAGAAAAACTCAGCACCGGTTTGTTGGAGTGGTTGCACAGCAAAGGCACAACAATGGTTATTGTTGGCGGTTTGGCAACCGATTATTGTGTGAAAACCACGGTGTTGCAGCTGATTAAAGGCGGCAATTGGCAAGTATTGGTTAATGCGGCTGCCTGCCGCGGCATTGCGCCCGAAACGGTTGAATTGGCGTGGAACGAAATGATGGATGCCGGTGCCGTGGTGCTCGAAAATGCTGAATCTGTTTCAGATTATATTAAAAATCAATAGGTTGTGCTTTTATTTAAGATGTTTCACGTGAAACATCGGTTTGAAAAGATGAGGTGCGCGATGAAAGTTTTGCTGGTTAGGCTGTCGAGTATGGGCGATTTAATCCATACGCTGCCTGCGGTGGACGACTTGTCGCGCATGCGTCCGGATGTGGAGCTGCACTGGTTGAGTGAAGCGGCTTTTGCCGATATCGCCCGACTGCACCCTTTTGTCAAAAAGGTTCATGTTATGCGCTGGCGGCAATGGCGCAAAGAGTTGGCGCAATACTCGGTGTGGCAGGATATAGGCCGTCTGAAAAACGATCTTCAGCAACAACGCTTTGATTTTGTGTTGGATAGCCAAGGTTTGGTAAAAAGCGCGGTTTTTGCCAAAATCACTCAGGCACCCGTGAAAGGCTTGGGTTTCGGAAGTGCCCGCGAACGGTGGGCGGCCTTAATGTATAACCAAACTTATACGGTTCCTAAAGGTCAAAATGCGGTTTGGCGCAACCGTGTTTTATTTGCACAAGCCTTTGGTTATGAGATGCCGTCTGAACAGCGTTTCGGATTGGTTGTGCCGCAAGAAGGTGCGTTAAACGGATTGCCGCCCCGGTATTATGTTGCCCTTCATGCAACCAGCCGCGACAGCAAGTTATGGCCGGTCGGGCATTGGGTGGAGTTGCTGCAAAAACTTCATGATCGGGAAGAATGCGCCGTTTATTTGCCTTGGGGCAATGAAACCGAAAAACTCAGAGCGGAAAATATCGCCGCCAAGCTGCCTTTTGCAAAGGTGTGCGATAAATTAAGCCTGCTTCAGGCGGCCTGTCTTTTGGAGCGGGCTCAAGGTGTCGTTGGTGTGGATACCGGTTTGCTGCATTTGGCTAATGCGTTGGATCGTCCTGTGGTGGGGATTTACACCGATACCGACCCTGCAAAAACCGGTGTTCAGCCTTCTGCTTGGGCGGTAAATTTGGGAAGAGCCGGAAATATCCCCGCTGTGGATAAGGTATATACGGCATTGATTGATTGTGTGCATAACAAAAATGAGGCCGTCTGAAAAATAAAAAAGCCGCTAGGTGTTGGTAAGCCGTTTATCATCCGTTCGACAAGTTGGGAATATAAACCGACAGACTGTTTCTGTAAGGAAGTTCAAAGCAGGTTTCTTACAAAAACATGTTTATCAATTTACCTGTCGCCCCAAGTGGCGGCCGGGTTTAAGGAGCGTTCATGAAAGCACTGGTGGCAGTAAAAAGAGTGGTGGATTACAACGTAAAAGTCCGCGTCAAGGCAGATGGTTCGGATGTGGACATCGGCAATGTAAAAATGTCGATGAATCCGTTTGATGAAATTGCCGTTGAAGAAGTCGTGCGCCTCAAAGAAGTAGGCAAAGTGAGTGAAATCGTAGCCGTTTCTTTGGGCGGCAAAAAAAGCGAAGAAACCCTGCGCACGGCACTGGCAATGGGTGCAGACCGTGCCATTCATGTTGAAACCGACGGCAAGCTCGAGCCTTTGGCCGTGGCCAAACTGCTCAAATCAATAGCAGATAAAGAGCAGCCGCAGTTGTTGCTGTTGGGCAAGCAGGCTATTGATGATGATGCCAACCAAACCGCCCAAATGCTGGCTGCGCTATTAAATGCCTCTCAAGGCACATTCGCATGCAAAGTTGAGCTGGTTGATAACGAAGTGTTGGTTACCCGTGAAATTGACGGCGGGGAAGAAACCGTAGCCTTGAAATTGCCTGCAGTGATCAGTGCAGACTTGCGTTTGAACGAACCCCGTTTTGTGAAGCTGCCCAATATTATGGCGGCAAAGAAAAAGCCTTTGGAGAAGTTTTCGCCCTCAGATTTGGGTGTGGATATCAAACCCCTTATGCATGTCGTGAAAGTAGCCGAGCCTAAGCAGCGGAAAGCCGGTGTGAAAGTAGGCAGCGTCGCCGAATTGGTTGAAAAACTGAAAAACGAAGCTAAAGTTATCTGACGGGAGAGGCAAAATGAATATTTTAATTATTGCAGAACACAATAATCAGCAGTTAAACCCCGCCACCCTTCATGCCGTTACCGCAGCTTCTAAAATGGGCGAAGTGCATATTTTAGTGGCCGGTAGCGGTGCGGCTGCAGTTGTAGAAGAAGCAAAACACATCAAGGGCGTTGCAAAAGTTTTATCGGTAGAAGCCGGCCATTATGGCGAAGGTTTGGCAGAGGAACTTGCTCCGTTGGTTGTGAAGCTGGCTGAACATTATCAAGCTGTCGGTGCAACGGCTACTGCTTTCGGTAAAAACCTTTTGCCCCGCGTTGCTGCGTTATTGGATGTGCCCCAAGTTTCAGATTTAACCGAAGTGGTTGATAACAAAACATTTACCCGCCCTATTTATGCAGGCAATGCTTTTGAAACCATTCAAATTGACGCCCCCAAACTGGTTTTGACCTTTAGAGCCGCCTCTTTTGATGCGGCGGAAAAAGGCGGTGATGCAGAAGTGGTGAGTGTTGAAGCCGCTCCTGCTCAAAATTTAAGCCGTTTCGTGGAAAGAAAGCTGGCTCAATCCGATCGCCCCGAGCTCACGCAGGCTAAAGTAGTGGTATCCGGCGGGCGGGCTTTGGGCAGTGCCGAGCAATTCAACGCATTGATTACGCCTTTGGCAGATGCGCTCGGAGGTGCAATCGGTGCGTCTCGAGCGGCGGTTGATGCAGAATATGCGCCCAATGCCCTTCAGGTGGGTCAAACCGGCACGGTAGTCGCGCCGCAACTGTATGTTGCAGTGGGCATTTCAGGTGCGATTCAGCATATTGCCGGTATGCAGGACAGCAAAGTGATTGTTGCCATCAACAAAGACCCGGACGCACCTATTTTTAATGTGGCGGACTACGGTTTGGTGGGCGATTTATTTGAGATTGTTCCCCAGCTTACCGACGCATTAAAAAGTTAAATGTTTCACGTGAAACAGGCCGTTTGAAGTTTTTCAGACGGCCTTCTCTCATTGAAAGCCTGTTATGAAGCCGCTGCATAATCCTCAATACATTTCTTTTGCTTCCGATAATTATTCGGGCGTGTTGCCTGAAATAATGGATGCTTTATCAACAGCAAACGGCGGCCATGCGGGAGCGTATGGAAATGATCCTTATACCGAAAAATTACAAACGCTGGTTCGGGAGCATTTCGGTGATAAAGTCCAAGCGTTTCCTGTTTTTAACGGAACGGGCGCAAATGTCCTGGCTTTGCAGGCATGTTTGCCGCGTTGGGGAGCGGTAATATGTGCCGACACGGCGCATGTTCATCATGATGAAAGCACCGCTCCGCAAGCCGTGGGCGGATTTAAATTGTGGCCTGTGGCTTCGCTTGGCGGCAAGTTAACCCCTGAGCTGATTGCCCGGGAGGCTTATGGGTACGGTTTCGAGCATCGTGCCCAACCTTTGGCAGTCAGCATTACCCAGTGTACGGAATTAGGCACGGTATATAGGCCGTCTGAAATACAAGCGATTGGTGAGTATTGCCGTGAGCGCGGAATGGCATTGCATATGGACGGTGCCCGATTATCTAACGCTGCTGCGTCGTTAGGGGTTTCGCTGCGTGAAATCACTTCTGATGTCGGCGTGGATATCGTGTCGTTTGGCGGCACCAAAAACGGATTGATGTTTGGCGAATGTGTGATCGTGCTGAACCCTGAAAAAGTTTCAGACGGCCTGCCCTATCTGCGTAAGCTCAATTTGCAGTTGGCTTCTAAAATGCGTTTTGTATCGGCACAATTTGTTGCGTTGCTTTCAGACGGCCTGTGGTTGCGCGCGGCGCAGCACGCCAACGCAATGGCAGCAAGGTTGTCGCGTGGTTTGTCGGCAATAAACGGCATTGAATTTGTTTCGCCCGTTGAAGCAAACGGAGTATTTGTTCGTTTGCCCAAAGGCGTTGCAGAAAAACTGCATGAACAGTTTGTTTTTTATGATTGGGACAATGAAGGAACCGTACGCCTGATGTGCAGTTTCGATACGCAGGAATCCGATGTCGATGCGCTGATAGCCGCAGCCCAAAAAAGCGTAGAGGCCGTCTGAAATGGCCGAAACAACAACTTTTCACACCATTGCCGCGCCGGTTGAGGCCGAGTTTAAAGACAAAGGCAGCCGTTTCATCGCTTATGCGTATCCGGTGCAAAGCACGGCAGAAATCAAAAACCATGTTGAAGCCTTGCGGGAAGCACATCATAAAGCCCGACATTGGTGTTATGCCTACCGTTTGGGCACAGACGGTAACCTGTTCCGCGCCAATGACGACGGAGAGCCTTCCGGCAGCGCGGGTAGGCCGATTTTGGGTCAGATTGATTCGGCAGGCTTAACCGATGTTTTAATTGTGGTGGTGCGTTATTTCGGTGGAACCCTGTTGGGCGTGCCGGGCTTGATTCATGCCTATAAAACAGCCGCTGCCGAAGCTTTGAAATCAGCGGAAACGGTTGAAAAAAATATAGAAAAAACAATATGGCTGCGTTGTGCCTATCCTTATCTCAACGATGCAATCCGAATCGCCAAGCAACATCAGGCCAGCGTTGTAGCCCAAGATTTGCAGCTGGATTGCCGGTTAACCGTTCGTATCCCTTTTGCACATTACGAAGCATGTGTGGCAGCATGGCAGCATACCAGAAATATCGAAGTGCATACCGACAGCGAGCACGACATCGTTTGAATAAGCACGGTGTGCGGCCGTCTGAAAGCCTGAGAGACCTTTATATAACATATAGTCAATCAACTTAATTTGAATGCAAGGCAGCAAGCCTCAGACAGTGCACGCAGTATGGAACCGATTCTGTTGCCGCTTTAGCGGCAATCGTTTTCTTTGCGCTAAGGCGCAGCGACACTGTAGCTGAAACAAAGCTTATTCGTTATCAAACCCATATGCGGCGTATTTGGCATTGTGCGCCGCGACCGCTCGAATATGTTTGCATTCGCTGTGCAGCTTCAATTTGAAGCGCATGTGAATGCGAAGGTTTTGCAAAGCCATCACCCTGCCGAACCTGCGCGGCATGGAGAAAATCGGCTATAATTCAATGTTTATATGTACACTTTTAAACAGGCGTCAATCAAGGAAATAACATGAAATTACTCGTTATCGGCAGCGGCGGGCGTGAACATGCGCTGGCTTGGAAGTTGGCACAAAATCCCGATGTGGAAACCGTATTCGTGGCTCCCGGCAATGCAGGCACGGCAACCGAACCCAAGCTCGAAAATTTGGCACTAACCGCCCACGCCGATTTGATTGATTTCTGTAAACGGGAAAATATAGCTTTTACTTTGGTTGGCCCTGAAGCACCTTTAGCCGCAGGTATTGTGGATGATTTCCGCGCTGCCGGTTTGAGAATTTTCGGCCCTACCCGCTATGCCGCGCAGCTGGAAAGCTCCAAAGATTTTGCCAAAGCATTCATGGCGAAATACGGTATTCCCACCGCTGCTTATCAAACTTTTGAAGATGCACAAAAAGCACATCAATATGTGCAAACCAAAGGTGCGCCGATAGTGATAAAAGCCGACGGCTTGGCAGCGGGCAAAGGCGTGATTGTTGCCATGACGGAAGACGAAGCCCATGCCGCCATTGACGATATGTTGCTCGGCAATAAAATGGGCAATGCCGGTGCACGTGTTGTGATTGAAGATTTTCTGCAGGGCGAAGAAGCCAGCTTTATTGTGATGGCAGACGGCAATCACGTTTTGCCGATGGCCACCAGCCAAGACCATAAACGCCTGCTCGACGGCGACCAAGGCCCGAATACCGGAGGCATGGGGGCATACAGCCCTGCGCCGGTGGTTACGCCGGAAGTATATCAGCGTGCCATGAATGAGATTATTCTTCCTACCATTGAAGGGATGAAAGCCGAAGGCCATGAGTTTACAGGGTTTTTATACGCAGGTTTGATGATAGATCAAAACGGTGCGCCCTTTACCGTTGAATTTAACTGCCGCTTCGGCGACCCCGAAACCCAACCGATTATGAGCCGCTTAAACAGCGATTTGGCAGAGCTGGTTGATCAAGCCATCGAAGGCCGTCTGGATACGGCCGTGGCAGAATGGAACGAACAAACAGCTGTCGGTGTGGTGTTGGCCGCAGAAAACTATCCTGAAACCCCTAAAAAAGGCGATGTGATTACCGGATTGGACACAGCCAATCAAATAGGAAAAGTCTTTCATGCCGGCACGGCGCAAGATAATAACGGCAATGTGCTTACCAACGGCGGCCGGGTATTGTGCGTGGTAGGTTTAGGTTCGGATGTGGCGGCTGCTAAAGCCAAAGTTTATCAAGCCCTTGAGCATATTCATTTTGAAGGCATGCAGTATCGGAGCGATATTGCCGACAAAGCCATTAAAGGCTAAAGCATGATGCAATTGGTTTGCCGAGGTTTTTTTAGTCAATTCCGAAGATGCAAACCAAAGGCGCGGCAAGATAGAACATCTTGCAACCATTGCTCAATCGGTAATGAGTCGGTGTTTGTACAAGTCTCAGGCCGTCTGAAACTGCGTTCAGACGGCCTATGCTCTTCTTTGATCAATAAAATCAGCCATAAAAGGTTTGGATAATATGAACACAATCAAATATTCCCGCGTGCTTGCCGCATCTGCCCAAAGCAGGTTGCGTGCACATTTAAAGCGCGGAGGATTGGTGGCTTATCCAACCGAATCTTGTTACGGGATAGGCTGCTTACCGCAGCACCCACTTGCGCTAAAAAAGCTTATCCGTTTAAAAAAACGCCCACAAAACAAAGGCATGATTGTGATTGGCAGCAGTTTGCAGCAGCTTCTGCCGCTGCTTGAGAAGCCGTCTGAAAAAACGGTGGATATGCTTGAGACCACATGGCCGGCTCCCACCACTTTTTTGCTTACCTGCCGCAAACAACCGGTATTATTGCGTGGAAAAGGCCGTAAAAAACTGGCCGTCAGAGTGCCGGCACATCGGCAGGCACGGCAGTTGTGTGCCTCACTTGCCACGCCTTTGGTATCGACTTCGTGTAACCGTTCGGGGGGCAGACCTTGTAAAAGTGAACGTGAAGCCCGTAGGCAATTCGGGCGCAATGTATGGGTGGTGGAAGGACGAACAGGCGGTTATCGGGCACCCAGCCGTATTATTGATGCGGATACGGGTAAACGGTTGCGATAACTTGTGGATGTCTTTGTAAAATTCCCAGATGTGACGCAGTTCAAGGTGTATCGTTAATCAACTTAATTTTTAATACAAGCCACCAAGCAGCAATCAATACAGCTAATACGGAACCGATTCTGTTGCCGCTTTCGAGGCTTACACCATCGTTCTCTTTAAGCTAAGGTGTAGAAATACCGTAGTAAAAGTTAAGTTGGTTGGCTATATAAAACAAAAGGGCGGGTTTGAACCCCGCCCTTTTGTGCTTTTCAGATGGCCTGATGCTCCATCATTTCTATTGCCATAACTTTATAAACCGAATTTATTTCGAGCCCGGCTGTTTGGTGGCACCGAACCCGAAATCAACTTCGTTTCCGCCGATGTTAAGGTTTGCTTTGCCGGCAATCTCTTCGGCTGCGGGGCCGAACAAGCCTACTTCATATTTGCCTACGGTTTTGCCGCCGTATTCGGCATCACCTTTGATACCTGTTGTTGCGTGGAAATTAGAAGAGGCGTTCAATGCGGTAATATCATGTTCTTTTAGTTTAATGATGTCGTATTGTTTAGACTTCCCGATTTGGCCGGAGCCGACTCTCTTATCAAAATCAATATTGTAGATAAATTGAGCGGTATCGTTTTTTCCTGTGAATGCCAAGCCTTGATAACTGTAACTTCCTTGCTTAGGCAGATTTTCTAATTTAGTCGGGTTGCCTTGTATGGAAAGGACTTCAAACTTATTGGCAGCTTTGCCGGTGCCGTTTTCCGTTTGTTGTTCTGCATATTTAGCCAATATTGCAGCGTGCCCTTTAGGGAAACGTTGTACGGTTTTATAGATGCGAAGCGTGCCTTTTTCTTTATATTCCCCTTTTTGCGTTTGCCCGTTTATTTCGTAATCTTGATTGTGAACGCTATTAGGGGATATTGAAGCAATATCTATACTTTTTCCGGTTTGATAAGTTTTACCGTTGATGGTTAACGTAACATTTTTAATATTGGTGCTGCTGAAATCCGGTGTGGTGATGCTTTTAGGCTCGGTATCTCCGGAGGGAGGACGGATGGATTCGATGGCTTCTTTGGCACCACAGGCCGATAGGGTTAAGGCAGACAAACCGGCGATCATAAACATATTAAACGTTTTCATAATAATGTTTCCTTCATATGTTGTTGGACGGAATATAAGATTTATCTTGTGATTAGACGAACAGAAGCCGTTTTTATAACAGCTATTTTATTAATAAGTTTACAAACCTGCACTCTGATAAGCAAGATGAATAGTGTAAATGCACCAAATATGTCGCATTTCCGATATTAAAACAGTTTAGCGGATGCAAAAAAAGCAGATGCGTAATACATCTGCTTTTGTTACGGGTTGGATAGTTAATTGGTTTTCCGGCGGTTATACATCAGTGAAATCAGGATGGAAACGCCCAAGGCACCGAACACTACCGCCAATGATACGCCTACCGGAATGTGGATGTTGAAATACATAATCAGCATTTTGATGCCGATAAAGCTCAACACAAACGCCAAACCGAATTTTAAAAACACGAAACGGTCGGCAATATCGGCCAGCAGAAAATACATTGCGCGCAAACCGAGAATGGCGAAAATATTGGAAGTGAGCACAATAAACGGGTCGGTGGTTACTGCAAAAATAGCGGGGATGCTGTCTACTGCAAAAATCACATCGCTCATTTCAACCATAATCAGCACCAGCAGCATGGGCGTGGCAATACGTTTGCCGTTTTCAACGGTAAAAAACTTTTCACCGTCGAAGTGGTTGCTTACCGGAATGTGGCCTTTTACCCAATTGAGCATTTTGTTTTGCGACAAATCTTCATGTTCGTCTTCGCCGCCCGATCTGATCATTTTGATGCCCGTGTAGAGCAGGAATGCGCCGAAAAGATAAAGCACCGCTTCAAATTTGCTCACCAATACCGCACCGATAAAAATCATGATCATGCGGAGCACAATCGCACCGAACACACCGTAAAGCAGCACGCGGTGCTGGTATTGCGGCTGGACTTTGAAATAAGAAAAAATCATTAAAAACACAAAGATATTGTCAACCGCCAATGATTTTTCCAAAACATAGCCGGTAAAGAATTCCAATACCTTCTGCTTGGCGACAACATGGCCGTAGAGCGGGTTGCCTGCCAGTTCAAAATACAGCCAGCCGGCAAATGCGCACGATACCGCCACCCATACGCACGACCAAGCCAAAGCTTCTTTCATGCTGACTTTGTGAACGCCGGTTTTTTTGAGCGACATCATATCGATGGCAATCATAATAAACACGGCTGCAAAGAATACCCCGTAAAACAACGGGGAGCCGACAGAGGGATGTTCAACCATAAAATTCCTAACATAATGAAATCATAAAGCATTTTCATTTTAACATATAGGAATCCCGATAGCCGAATGCCGGTAGAAGAGAAACAGGGAATGAACGGGTAACAGAATGGCGCGCAGAAGGCGGCTTTATTGAAAACAAGGCCGTCTGAACCCGCGATTCAGACGGCCGCGAAACATTTGCCAATGTTTACCAGCTGAAATAAAACATGCTTTTGGCCAACAGCACAATCAAAACCATATGAACGAGCACGGCAGCGTGAATGTATTTCGACCATGCCGCCGTGAGTGTGCCGCGGCGCATTTTGGTAACGGCAATCACAAAATGCACCAACACGCCGAATGCCAGCAGCACTTTCAAACTCAACTGTATATTAAACGGCGCGCCAAACGGGTCGGCGAGTATCGCGGCATAGCGGTGCGCCATCGCCAGCCCGGAAAGAAACACCCCGCCTACAATCCACGGCATCACCCGTACCGCGCGGTAGCTTATCGCTTTTTCCACCTCGCGCCGCGCTTCGCGTGATACCCGTTTGCTGTGAATCACCGAAAGCACCAATGTTTCAAAAAATACCCCGCCCACAAAAGCAATCGCGCAAAATAAATGTATGATATGTGCAACAGAATAAGCATTCATAAACCAGCCTTTCACAATCTTTCTCAGTTTTAAGACTCTTTACGCCTGCCAATATACCATTATCCGAGTCCTGTGCCATACTTCGCGTGCATCAACGGGGGGCTTGTCTGCCGCAAACCATTCAGGCAGCGGGTACTCCGGCAATACAAACAACCCTTTTAGGAGGACACCATGAAATCAAACATCGTAAAAATGATCGCATTAGTAGCAGTTGCCGGTTCACTGACTGCTTGTGAAAGCATGTCGCGCACCCAGCGCAATACGGCTACCGGTGCCGTAATCGGCGGCGTGGCCGGCAACCTGATCGGCGGCGACACCGGCTCTACTTTGGGCGGTGCTGCACTTGGCGGCGTGATCGGCAGCCAAGTAAACAGATAAGCCGTCGGTTTTATCGGTTTCCCGCTATGCAAAGGCCGTCTGAAAAAATATTTTCAGACGGCCTTTTTCATATTCTGCCGATGGAGATAACACAGGCATTAAGTGAGCCTATACCGCAAATAAACTTAACTTGTTACGCTGTTGCTGCGCTTTAGCTCTAAGAAAACGATTGTGTAAGCGGCTGAAGCGGCAACAGAATCGGTTCCGTACTACCTGTGCTGCTGCCGCTTGTTGCCTTGTATGAAAAATAAGTTGATTAACCATATATAAAGCAATAACGGCAAAGCGGCATGGAGAATGGCCTGTTTCAGACGGCCTCTATCATGCGCTCCACAATCCGGCGGCTGGCTCCGCGGTTTTGTGCCACAAAAGCCGCCGCCGCTTCTACAAACGGCGCGCGCAATGCAGGCTCCGACAACCATTTGGCCGTGGTGTACTGCCATTCTTGCGCGCTGAATATCTGCTTGGCCGCGCCCACCGCAACCGCACCTTTGCAGGCCGCGGCAAAATTATAAGTAGAGGGGCCGAACAGCGTCGGTATGCCGCAGGCTACCGGCTCGATAATGTTTTGGCAGCCCGTATCCACCAAACTGCCGCCCACAAACGCCACATCAGAAGCCAGATAATAAGCCAGCATTTCACCCATACTGTCGCCTATCCACACCTGCGTATCGGCGGCCACCTCATGCCCGTCGCTGCGTTTTTGCGTTTTAAACCCCATTTTCACCGCACAATCATAGGCCGTCTGAAAACGCTCGGGGTGGCGGGGCACGATAATCAGCAGAGCATCGCCGTGGTAGGCACGCCATGCCGAAAGCAGCATTTCCGTCTCGTCCGCTCCCTTATATTCCCGAGTGCTGGCGCACACCGCCACAGGGCGCGAACCGATCAGGCTGCGGAAATGAGCCGCTTTCTCACGCATGGCATCGGTGGGCGTAATATCGTATTTGGTGTTGCCGCACACATGCACGTTCGATGCCCCGATCAGGTGCAAACGCTCCGCATCCGCCGCCGTTTGCGCATAACAACCGCGCAAAGTCTGCATTGCAGGCTCAACCAGCGTGCGGATTTTCAGATAACCGTTTTGCGACTTTTCCGACAAACGCGCATTCGCCAAAAACAGCGGTACGCCCGCCTCGGCGCAACCGTGCATCAGGTTCGGCCAAATTTCCGTTTCCATCAAAATTCCGAAACGCGGGCGGTGTTCGCGTAAAAACTGCGCCACATATTCCGGCTTATCATAAGGCAGATAACGGCATTGCGCGTTCGGATACAGCATTTCCGCCGTTGCCCGACCCGTGGGCGTCATCTGCGTAACCAACAGCGGCGCATCGGGAAAATGCTTGCACAGCTCCCGAATCAACGGCTGTGCCGCCCGCGTTTCGCCCACCGATACCGCATGCACCCACACCGGCTGCTGCACCGCTTGGGCAAGCGGCTCGCCGAAACGCTCGCCCCAGTGCTCCAGATAAGCAGACGCTTTCACACCGCGTTTGCGCAGATAATGGCGGATAAAAAAAGGCGCAACCTGCCAAAGCTGCTTATAAAACCAACGTATATTCATAAACTTAGTATATATATCGAACTGTTTTACAGAAACTGCCGACATTGTAGCCCATTTAAACCCCCGCGATAAAACAGAATGGCGGCAGTGTTCTGACGGCCGCAAGCCTAAAAACGAATGATACCCCGCTCGCACACAAAAGCATCCAGCTGAATATCGTGCGGCTCATGCGGCAACACATCACATAATTGGCACGCAAAACCCACGCCCACCGTGCGTGGCCGCAACCGGCCGCGAAGTGCCGCCAGCGACACATCATAATAGCCGCCGCCCTGTCCCAAACGGTAGCCCTGCCTGTCTATGCCCACCAAAGGCACAAACAGCACGTGCAAACGGTGCGCACGGATTTTTTTGCCGCCGAATTGTGGAATATGCAGGCTGCCCCTGCCACGTTTACGCTCCGCCTGCGCCGCGTCGCCCCGATAAGGCGTAAACCACAAACGCAGCGAATCAGGCTCGATATAAGGCAGATAAAGCTCCGCCCCGCGTGATAAGGCCGTCTGAACAAAACCGCTCAAACGCATCTCGCTGCCCACCGGCCAATAAACACCGATACGGCTGCCGCGGCGGATAAACCGCTTTAAAAAACCATTGGCCGCACGCGTGGTCGCAGCCCGCTCTTTTTTCGGCAAAGCCGCACGGGCACGGCGCAGGCGGCGGCGCAACTCGGATTTTTCAGCACGGTTCGGCATTTTCAGACGGCCTTTCAACAGCAAACATCAACATGCCGCGATTTGACTACATACCCGCACGAAATTCAAGTTATCCGCCATGAAGGCCGTCTGAAAAAGCAGCGTAACTGAAAACTTGGCTCTTTAATCTTATCGCGATAAGTTTTGCGTGTTAGATAGTGATTTAAGTTTAAGATGCCTAAATAAAAAGTCGGGCAAGGATGCCCGACCCAGTCAAGTTTTTAAGACGGCTTTTTATTGGCCAAATTGGTAATTTTATCCAACAGATTGATGATTTTATCCGAACTCAAGTCTTCTTCTTTACCATCTAACGGTTGAGAATAATCTTGTCGTATCTGCTCCGACAGCAAGCGGTTGCGGATTTGGGTAAAGGTTTCCTGCACATATTCGTTGGCTTTTTGAGTATCACCCATACTCGCAGCTGCGTGTTGCGAAGCTTCGAGCAAGCCCGCTGTATAGCTCGATTTGATGTTTCATGGCAGAAAAATAGCGGGCTTCGTTAAGCAGGGCTTTTTGGTGGCGCAGTAGTTTAATGCTGTATTGCAAAAAAACTGCCTATCTTTTAAATAAGCAGCTATTATTTATTACTGCTTTGAATTAATAGTAGTTTGTATTTTTTTCTGGTTAATGTTTTTTTGTATAGGCTCATTATTATCAGGTTGTTTATTCATACCACAATAGATAACAAAGCCACAGATCAATACAATTATCAAAGAAGGGACATCCAACCAATAATTTTTACTATTTTGGGTAATTTTAATAATCATATTTGCCAATAAATATAGCAGAAGCACCACGCACATCAGTGATATAGCTGATAAAGACAAAACATGGCTAAAATTGACGCCATCTTGCCTCATCACCACATTAATAACATTTAAGCCGCCAAAAATTGTCACAATAATGGCAGTAAACACTCCGAGAATCGTAACATAGTTGGCAAACATGGATTTATAAGTGGCATCAGCTTTGCCTGCTACTGTTTTTGCATCATTTGCTACTGTTTTTGCATCATCTGCTACTGTTTTTGCCTCATCTGCAATCTTTCGAGCCTCCTTAGCAGATTTCTGCATAAATTCTTTTTGCGCTTGAGCAAGCTGGATATGCCCAACCAACTTCTTATGACAGTCTAACGCTCGTTGGATTTCATTTTCAGACCTTGAATCTTCTCTAAGTTTTGTATTTATTACATCATCGACCTTTGCACAAAAATTGTTGAGGGTATCGCCGCTTACCAAGCAATCATTTTGAAATACAACGTCAGATATATCCTTATATGGCAATATAATAGACCTATCACATGATGAAAATACATGCTGGAAAACTTTTTCATGAAATTCAAATGACATCTGTGCCAACTCATCATGCTTTTCTGGAACAGTTGATGATATGCATAAATAGATTTTAACTAGCTCATGAATCTGCTCATTATTACCATTATTAGTCATATTTAGCTGCCTTTAACTCAGCATCAGAATAAGTAGGTTCACTTCCACGTAAAATTTCATCTTTATAGTTATACCAAGCTGGCTCAGCATGTGTAATATCCACAAGCTTAAAAGCATTGGATTCAAGCAAATCATCAATGACTTTATCAGCAACTATTTTAAAATCATTGTCTCTCTCCAATCTCTGCACCTGGTCATGCACATCAGCCCATTTTACAGAAAAAGGCGAATCAATTGATTCTATATATTCAGAAAGCTCTGTAATTTTTAATGAGCCTAATATTTTAAATTGATGATAAACACTCTTAACTACGGGACCATACTGCCATTTAACTACATCTTCATCAATTAAACGTCGATCATATTTTTGAAAGTACATTGCCACAACATAATATAATAACTTTTGTAACTTCAGATGAGTTACAGGATTCTGCTTTTCATTGGCACGCCGCACAATGTAATTGGCAACATCAATAGGGTTATACGGCACTCTCATCTCGGTCATAATAACGTCTCTTTTTAATATAATAGAAAAGCAATTTGCTAATAACTAATATTATATACTCAAATAAAGCCAAGAAATCAGCCATATACCAGTTATTTTTAGCAAGGGTGGCCTGCGTGCATAGGGTGTGTGCCATCAGCACGCACGCGTTATCAGAATCTTTGAAATTACGTGCGTCGCTTGCGCCACACACTCTACCTGAAATAGACAACAAGGCCGTCTGAAAAACAGCGCGTCAAACTTCCCAACTGCCTATATCTCTTTCAGACGGCCTTTTTCAGACGGCCTCGAGCTTGGCAAACTTGGTATCCAATTCTTTAATCCCTTCTTTTCCGAAATTGACGGTGAGCCGTGCGGATTCGCCTTTGTTGACGGCGTCGATGATTACGCCGGTGCCGAATTTGGCGTGGCGCACGTTTTGACCGATGCGGAAGCCTGCGTATTCTTGCGGCAGGCCGTAGTGTTCGACGGCGGTGCGGTTTTTGGTTTTGGGCACGTCGGTAAAGCTGTTGAAGCGTTTGGGCGGGGGCGAGAGGCGGTGCAGCACGTCTTCGGGGATTTCTTCGACGAAGCGGGAGACGATGCCGAAGTGGGTTTGGCCGTGCAGCAGGCGTTGTTGGGACATGCTGATATAAAGGCGTTTTTTGGCGCGGGTAATGGCAACGTACATGAGGCGGCGCTCTTCTTCGAGGCCGCCGCGTTCGGCGAGGCTGTATTCGCTGGGGAAGAGGCCTTCTTCCATGCCGGTGAGGAATACGGTGTCGAACTCCAGCCCTTTGGCGGCGTGCACGGTCATCATTTGCAGGGCTTCTTCGCCTTCGCCGGCTTGGTTTTCGCCGGATTCAAGGGCGGCGTTGCTTAAGAAGGCGAGGATGGGGAAGAGCGGGTTTTCGGCGGCGTTTTCGGGCAGGATTTCGAAGTTGCTTTCAGACGGCCTGAAGGCGACGGCGGCGTTAACGAGTTCGTCGAGGTTGTCGAGGCGGTCTTGGTGGTCGCCTTTTTGGGTTTGGTAGTATTCGACAAGGCCGCTGTCGCGGGTGATGCCGAGCATCATTTCTTGCAGGGATACGTTGGGGGCTTGGGCTTGGAGGTTTTCTATCAGGCGCACGAAGGCGGCGACTTTGGCGGCTTTTGCGCCCATGCCGCAGGCGGCCTGCCATAGGGGGATGCCTTGTTCGGCGGCTGCGGCTTGGATGTTTTCGATGGTGCGGGTGCCGATGCCGCGCGGGGGCATGTTGATAACGCGCAAAAGGGCGTTGTCGTCGTCGGGGTTGACGGAGAGGCGCAGGTAGGCGAGTGCGTGTTTGATTTCCTGCCGTTCGTAGAAGCGCAGGCCGCCGTAGATTTTGTAGGGGATGCCGGCGCGGAACAGGGCTTGTTCGATGATGCGCGATTGGGCGTTGCTGCGGTAGAGCACGGCCATTTGGTCGAGTGTGCGGCCTTCGCGTTGCAGGGATTTGGCTTCGTCTACGATGAATTGGGCTTCGTCGGAATCTATGGGGGCGGAGTAAAAGCGGATTTTGTCGCCGGCGGCGGCATCGGTGCGCAGGTTTTTGCCGAGGCGTTCGGCGTTGTTTTCTATCACGGCGTTGGCGGCGGTGAGGATGTTGCCGTCTGAACGGTAGTTCTGCTCGAGTTTGATGGGCGCTTCGATGTGAAACTCGCGCATGAGGGCGGTCATGTTGCCGACGTGTGCGCCGCGGAAGCGGTAGATGGATTGGTCGTCGTCGCCCACGGCAAATACGGCGGCGTGTTCGCCGGCGATGAGCTTCAGCCATGCGTATTGCAGTTTGTTGGTGTCTTGGAATTCGTCCACCAATATATGGTTGAAGCGGTTTTGGTAATGGCGGCGCAGGATTTCGTTGGCTTGCAGGATTTCGTAACTTCGCAGCATCAGTTCGGCAAAATCGACCACGCCTTCGCGGTTGCACGCTTTGTCGTATTCGGCATAACACTCGATCATGCGCTGTGTGTGCGGATCGGGGGCTTGCAGGGAAGAGGCGCGTAGGCCGCTTTCTTTTTGGGCGTTGATAAAGCCTTGCAAGGTGCGCGGAGCGATGATTTCTTCGGCGATGTTGAGCTGTTTGAGCAGGCGTTTGATTAAGGCGAGCTGGTCGGTGCTGTCGAGAATCTGAAAGGTAGAAGGCAGCCCTGCGTCTTTATGGTGCAGGCGTAAAAAGCGGTGGCACAGGCCGTGGAAAGTGCCGAGCCACATGGCGCGCACGTTAACGGGCAGCATCGCGCTCAAGCGGGTTTGCATTTCTTTGGCGGCTTTGTTGGTAAAGGTAACGGCCATGATGCTGTGCACGCTTGCTTGGCCGCTTTTCAGCAGCCATGCGATACGGGTGGTGAGCACGCGGGTTTTGCCGCTGCCCGCTCCGGCAAGCACGAGGGCGGATTGCGGCGGCCAAGTTACGGCGGAAAGTTGTTCGGAGTTTAAGCCTTGCAGCAAGGAAGGGGCGGATTGCTCGGGAAACATAGAAGAGGCCGTCTGAAAAAAATGAAACAGGCTGTATTGTAATGGATTCGGCGGCGGCGTTTGCAAGTGTCGGTGGGTAAAATGGTGATGCGAGCGGACGGGTTCTTTGGCGTTAATTTGTATTAAGGCAAAAGAAACAGCCGTTTCTTTTTTAAGAAACGGCTGTTTGGAAACAAAATGCTGCAAGCAATGCAGGCCGGTATAAAGCGGTTTTTTCAGACGGCCTGCTGCGGTTCGATAAAGGTAACACCGTTGAGTTGCGATGTCAGGATAGCATTGCGCATAGCCGAAAGCGCTTTGGGGCGCACAAAGTTGCGGCGGTAAGCCAGCACAACGCGGCGTTTCGGGCCTTCGCCTTCAAACGGGATAATGCTGAACAGCATGTGGTCGTTTTCAGTGAGGGCGGTAGCAGGCAATACGCTGATGCTCAGGCCACTGGCAACCATGTGGCGGATGGTGTTGATGGAACTGCCTTGCAAGGTATTGGTCAAGCCCTGTATTTTTTGACGGGAAGCCAATTCGGAGCAGCTTGCCAACACTTGATCACGCATGCAGTTGCCTTCGGTAAGCAACAGCACCTGTTCTTGGCTCAACATTTCGGGGGTAACGGTATCGAGTTCTTCAAAATGATGGCCTTTAGGCACAATCACGAAGAAAGATTCGTCATACAGCGGCTCGGTAATGATGCCCGGTTCCTGATAAGGTTCTGCTACGATCAGCGCGTCCAAATCGCCGCGCTTAAGCGATTCGGTGAGAATTTGGGTGTAGTTCTCTTCGAGCATCAGCGGCATATTGGGCGCGGTTTTCCGCAGCGACATAATCAGCTTGGGCAGAAGGTAGGGAGCAACGGTAAAAATCAGACCGAGTTTGAATGCGCCTTCCAGCTCGTTTTGCTCTTCGTTGGCCAGATGTTTGATCAGCTCGGCTTCTTCCAGCACGCGGCGGGCTTGTGCGATGATGCGTTCGCCCGCTTCGGTGGTGATGATGTCGTTGCTGCTCCGGTCAAAGAGCGATACGGCCAACTCTTCTTCCAGCTTTTTAATGGCGATGGAAAGAGTGGGCTGGCTCACGAAACAGCGGCGGGCGGCGCGCCCGAAATGGCGCTCCTGTGCCACTGCTACAATGTAACGCAATTCGGTTAAGGTCATAGCTTAGTCGGCCTTTTTTTGCTCCGGCAGGGTGATATTCAGTTCAAGCACGTCCATACCGTTTTGTTTTTCTTGAGAAATACGGATGTCTTCTAAGGATACATGAACATATTTCGATAATACATCCAAGAGTTCTTTCTGCAAAGTGGGCAGATAGTCGGGAGCCTGTTCTTTGGCGCGTTCCTGTGCAATGATGATTTGCAGACGGTCGCGCGCCACTGCTGCGGTTTTGGGCTTTCTGCCAAACAGTAAGTCAATCAGCGACATGGCTTAACCTCCGAACAAACGCTTGAAAAAGCCTTTTTTCTCGGCTTCTAAAAAGCGCATTTCGCGGTTTTCGCCCAGCAGGCGCGATACCACGTCTTTGTAGGCTTCGGCGGCGGCAACATCGTTTTGATGGATAACCGGTGCGCCGGCGTTGGATGCCTGCAATACGTTTTGAGATTCGGGAATCACGCCGATCAATGGAATGCGCAGGATATCGCAAATGTCTTGTACGGAAAGCATTTCGCCTTTGTCTACGCGCTCGGGAGAGTAGCGGGTAATCAACAGGTGCTCTTTAACCACTTCGCCTTTTTCGGCTTTTTGGCTCTTGCTTTGCAGAATACCCAAAATGCGGTCGGAGTCGCGTACGCTCGATACTTCGGGATTGGTGGTGATGATGGCTTCATCAGCGAAGTAGAGGGCCATCAGCGCACCTTGTTCGATACCGGCGGGAGAGTCGCAGATAACGTATTCAAAGCCCATGTCTTCGGTGAGTTCTTTCAATACTTTGCCTACGCCTTCGCGGTTCAAGGCATCTTTATCGCGGGTTTGAGAGGCGGGCAGAATGAAGAGGTCGTCGCAGTGTTTGTCTTTAATCAGCGCTTGGGTCAGGGAGGCTTCGCCTTGGATAACATTGATTAAATCGTATACGACGCGGCGTTCGCAGCCCATAATCAGGTCGAGGTTGCGCAAGCCCACGTCGAAGTCGATAACCGCGGTTTTATGACCGCGGAGAGCCAAACCGGAGGCAATGCTGGCACTGGTAGTGGTTTTGCCTACGCCGCCTTTGCCTGAAGTTACTACAATAATTTTTGCCACGATGTTTCCTTTTTTAAAATCAAAAACGGTTATTGGCCGTCTATGGCGCTGATAACCAAACGGTTGTCTTGAAGCGATACCTGCACGGCTTTTTTGTTCAGGTGGTCGGGCAGGCTTTGGTCGAAGTTGCGGTAAATGCCTGCTACCGATACCAATTCGGCCTGCATGGATTGGATGAATATCCGTGCGTCGCGGTTGCCGGTGGCGCCGGCCAATGCGCGCCCGCGCATGGTGCCGTAAACGTGGATGTTGCCGTCGGCAATGATTTCCGCCCCTTCGTTAACGATGCCGGTTACGATTAAATCGGCGTTTTCCGCATACACTTGCTGGCCGGTGCGGATGGGCGTGTTGATCAGTACGGTAGGTTTGCTGATCACGGTGGCCTGCACGGATTCGGCCGCAGGTGCGGCTGCTGCCGGTTGCGCTGCGGGTTTGGGCTGGGGGTCGGCCAGTTTGCTGTCGTTGCGGCTGAAGGCCAAATGGTAGGCTTGGGCATGGGGTGCCCAAGCTTCGTTTTCATGGCGCAGGCCGATAATCTGCAAACCGTAACGGGCAAAAAGCGATACAACGCCGGCAATGCTCAATTCGCCCGGGTTGCTGAATTCCTGCAGGTCTAATAAAAACAGCATGCTGTCGAGCTCTTTGTGCTGGCTCACCCGCTGCTGTAAAAATTCTTCCAATTCCCCTAAATCTGCAGTATGCAGCTGCACGGAAAGCACGTCGAGACGTGCTGATTTAACTTCAAAAGCTGGTTTCATTTTAGTAAGACAGTCATAAAAAAATTTAATGGTTATAAGTTTACCGTGTTAACCTTAGCTATTCAATCTGTTAGGGCCGTCTGAAATGAAAAAAAGCTTCCATATTGTCGGTGCGGGGCGCGTAGGGCGCACGTTTGCCGCCGTGCTTGCGAAAAGCGGTAAATGGCAACCGGTTGCGGTGGTTTCCCGCCGAGCCGGTGCGGCTGTTTTGGCAGACTGTGGAAGTGTGGACATAGTTCCCCATGTTAGAGACCTGCCGCCGGCCGATGTGGTGCTGGTGTGCACGCCGGACAATGCGTTGCAGGAAACGGCTTCAGCCGTTGCACGGTTGGGTTGGCTGAACAGGGAAACTGTGGTTGTACATTTCAGCGGTGCGAAAACAATAGGGGTATTGGATGCCGTTGTCAAATGCGGAGCGACAGTCGGCAGTTTACACCCTGTTTTCGCGTTTGCAGACGTAGAAAACGCCGTGCGCTCGTTGCGGGGCAGTTTGTGTGCATTAGAGGCTGAGAGTGATCGGGCGATGACGGTGTTGCGCGGGTTGGCCGAGGCTGCGGGCTTGAGGCCTTTCGTGATGCCGTCTGAACATAAGGCGCGCTACCATGCGGCATTGTCGGCAGCATCTAATTTTTCGGTAACACTGGCGGCTTTTGCCCAAAACCTGCTGGCACCGCTGGATTTGCCGGAGTATTTAACGCGTGATTTGGTGGCGGGTTTGATGCGGCAGAGTGTCGGCAATCTTTCCGGACTTACACCCGAGAATGCATTAACCGGCCCGATTGTACGGGGAGACGATTCTACGGTTGATAGTCATTTGGCCGGTATGAATGATAAAGAGAGGGCGTTTTATCTGGCTTTGGCTGCTGCTACGCTGGAGCTGGGCGCCCCGCGTTTAAGCGAACAGGCGGTTTCGAGCCTGCGGGCTGTGTTGGGAAGGTATGGGCAGGCGTAAGCGTTATAGTCAATCAACTTAAATTTTACTACGGCGTTGCTGGCGCCCTAGCGCAAACAGTATGAGTAATACGGCAAGGGGCAGCAACGCGGCAGCAGAGATAACGTTTATTTGCTATATATGCCTGCACATCTGCATGGCAGGGTGAAAAGGTTTAGACCTGTTTACATACCAAACGCAAACCTTATTCCGGCCGCATTTGCGGGAACAGAATCACGTCGCGGATAGACGGCGCATCGGTGAGCAGCATCACTAAGCGGTCCAAGCCGATGCCGCTGCCGCCGGTGGGAGGCAGGCCGTATTCCATGGCGCGGATGTAGTCGGCATCGTAGTGCATGGCTTCGTCGTCGCCGGCATCTTTCTGCGCTACTTGCGCTTTAAAGCGGGCGGCTTGGTCTTCGGGGTCGTTCAGCTCCGAATAGCCGTTGGCCAACTCGCGGCCGACGATAAACAGCTCGAAGCGGTCGGTCAGGCCGGGTTTGGTGTCGGATGCGCGCGCCAGCGGCGACACTTCCACCGGATAGTCGATGATAAACGTCGGGTTCCACAGTTTGCTTTCTGCACAGCCTTCAAACAAGGCCAGTTGCAGGCTGCCGATACCGGGCGACGGCGGGATTTTTTCGCCGTGTTTCACGATTTCTTTTTTCAGCCATTCGGCATCGTTCAACTGCTCATCGGTATATTGCGGATTGTATTTTTTGATGGCTTCGAGAATGGTCAAACGCTCGAACGGGCTTTCCAAATCCACTTCTTTGCCGTTGTAGCTCACTTTGGCGGTGCCGCACACTTCTTTGGCGGCATGGCGGATCACGCCTTCGGTCATTTCCATCATGCGCTCGTAAGTGCAGAACGCTTCGTAGAATTCCATCATGGTGAATTCGGGGTTGTGGCGGGTGCTCATGCCTTCGTTGCGGAAGCTGCGGTTGATTTCAAACACGCGCTCCAAACCGCCCACAACCAAGCGTTTCAGATACAGTTCGGGGGCGATGCGCAGGTAAAGCGGCATGTCGAGCGCGTTGTGGTGGGTAACGAAGGGCTTGGCCGTAGCACCGCCGGGAATCGGGTGCATCATCGGGGTTTCCACTTCGAGATAACGCTCGTTGACCATATAGTTGCGCACGGCTTGGATGATTTTGCTGCGCTTGATAAAGGTGTCGCGCGAATCTTGGTTGGTAATCAGATCGGCGTAACGCTGGCGGTATTTCTGCTCTTGGTCGGTCAGGCCTTTGTGTTTGTCGGGCAGCGGGCGCAGCGATTTGGTGAGCAAATGCAGCTTGGATGCGCGTACGGTCAGTTCGCCGTGGTTGGTTTTGAACAGCGTGCCTTCCACGCCGATGATGTCGCCCAAATCCCAATGTTTGAAGGCGTTGTGCACGTCTTCGCCCACGCCTTGGTTGTTCACATACACTTGAATCTGGCCGCTCACGTCTTGGATGGTGGCGAAGCTGGCTTTACCCATGGCGCGTTGCAGCATCATGCGGCCGGCCACTTTAACAGGGATTTCCTGCGGGTCAAGCTCGGCTTTTTCCAGCGAACCGTATTGCGCTTGCAAATCGCCGGCAAAGGCATCGCGCTTGTATTGGTTGGGGAAGGCGGTGCCGTGTTTGCGCAGTTCGTTTAATTTTTCGCGGCGCAGGGCGATGATTTGGTTTTCATCAAGCTGCGGCTCGGTTTGTGGGTTGTTCTGTTCGCTCATGGTGTTGTTTTCCAAAAATAAGCAGGCCGTCTGAAAGCGAACTTTGCGAGCTTCGCTAAAACGGCCTGTAAGTTAGCTGTTTGGAGCGGTATTTTACGCGGTTTCAACGGTTTTTTCTATGGAAAAGGCCGTCTGAAATGTTTCAGACGGCCTTGATAAATATAAAGCATAGGAGCTTATTGTTTTGATGCTCCGAAAGTACCGCTTGCTACTTTATTGAGAATGTCAAATCTACCGGAAATTTCTTCTGCATTTGGCCCGTAGAAAGCTCCTGACATAGTAGTATTCACATCATCTACATTACCTGTGGAAAAGCGGTTGCCTGTAATGGTGCCGCTTAAATTGACTGGATCGAACAGTTTATTTTCTGAGGAGATCACGCCGTTAATGGTACCTTGCTGAAAATTAACATTAAATTCAGCTTCTCCTTTTGCTTTGTGAACTTTTAGGCTGTCATAGATGGCGATACCCTTATACGTTGCTGCTCCTTTTGAAGGAACGCTTTTTTCAGGAGTAATTTGCCCTTGATAAAAAACATAGCTATCAAGCAGTTTGCCGTTATTTTTCGTTTCATAAAAGCCATAACGTGCATACTTTAAATTATTACCGATAACCCTTTCCTCAGACTGACTACTCAAATGTAAAACAGGCGTAATAAAGTTTTCCGGCACCAACTCAATAGACTTACCATCGACAACCAAAGTATTGATATTACCGGGGCCGGTTATCATTTGAGATTTAGACGTTAAATCTGCGTTAACAAATGTGGCAAACCCTCCCAACTCCACAGGTTTTACTTCTTTAGGTTTATTTGTAGAAGTAACGCTAACGGTGGGGCTTCCACCTCCTCCACTACCGCATGCAGCCAAGCCCAACGTCAGCATGCTCAAAAATAATGATTTTTTCAAGTTCATTTTTGTGTTCCTTATGATAGGTCACTAAATATATTTTCTGCCTTATCCAAGCGTTTCAAAGTTTAACAAACATCACCTATTTGTTAACATTTTGTATTTTATTAATTAATCTTAATAAAACAAGAAAATTTTTAAAATTTTTATTTTTATGTGATTTTATTGATGCATATCTTTACATGTGTGCAATTCGACTTATTTAAATGGTTTCTCTTAATCTGCAAAGTAGCATAATTCCCCACCCCTCTATACAATAACGCCTTTCTCTATTTTCGGAGCCGAAACCATGACTGTCCGTACCCGTTTTGCCCCCAGCCCCACCGGTTATCTGCATATCGGCGGCGTGCGTACCGCCCTATTTTCATGGGCGTTTGCCAGAAAACACAAAGGCGAATTTCTGTTGCGCATCGAAGACACCGATTTGGAGCGTTCTACCGCCGAGTCGGTCAATATTATTCTCGACGGCATGAATTGGGTCGGACTCAACTACGACAATGCCGATAACGTGGTTTATCAAACCCGCCGTTTCGACCGCTATAAAGAAGTAATTGCCGAGCTGCTCGAAAAAGGCCATGCCTACCATTGCTATTGCAGCAAAGAAGAGCTGGAAGCCATGCGCGAAAAAGCTGAAAAAGAAGGCACGGCCACTTACGATCGCCGCTGGCGGCCCGAAGCCGGCAAAACCCTACCATCCGTACCCGAAGGCGTGGAGCCGGTGGTGCGTTTCAAAACCCCGATTGACGGTACAACCACATGGAACGATTTGGTTAAAGGCCAAATCAGCATTCCCAACGAAGCCTTGGACGACCTGATTATCGCCCGCGCCGACGGCACGCCCACCTATAACTTCTGCGTGGTGGTGGACGATTACGATATGGGTGTTACCCATGTTATCCGTGGCGACGACCATGTGAACAATACGCCCAAGCAAATCAATATCTTAAAAGCAATGGGCGCCACCCTGCCCGAATACGCGCATCTGCCGATGATTTTGAACGAACAGGGTAAGAAAATCTCCAAACGCAGCGGCGACACCGTGGCGATTACCGATTTCGGCGCGATGGGCATCCTGCCCGAAGCCATGTTGAACTATCTCGCCCGTTTGGGTTGGGCGCATGGCGACGACGAATTTTTTACCATGAAGCAGTTTGTCGAATGGTTTGATTTGAAAGACGTTTCCCCGTCGCCCAGCCGCATGGATTTGAAAAAGCTCTGCTGGATTAACGGCGAGCACATCAAAATCACGCCCAATGAAGAATTGGCAGAATTGGTTAAACCCCGCTTGGCCGTGCGCGGTGTCGACGTTACCGACAAACCCGCTTTGGAAGACGTGTTGGCTTTGGTTAAAGACCGTGCTCAAGACTTGAACACACTGGCTGACGAATGCATTTATTTCTACCAAAAAGGCACACCCGCCGAAGCCGACGTACAAAAACATTGGGACGAAGAGGCTCCCGCGCGCATGCTGCGCTTTGCCGACAAACTCGAAGGCCTGGGCGATTGGAATGCCGAATCCATCCACGACCTGTTCAAGCCTTTCTGCGATGAAGAAAACATCAAAATGGGCAAACTCGGCATGCCGCTGCGTTTGGCCGTGTGCGGAACAGCCAAAACCCCGAGCGTGGATGCCGTGCTGGCATTAATCGGCAAAGAAGAAGTGTTAAAACGTATCCGTAGCTGAAATTAAGGTAAAACTGATTCGGGTTTGTTCTTCATGGCATTTTGCGTCAAAACAGTTTGAAACCTTTGAAAACACCGAATATGGATGCAGTTCAAGGTGCAGCAGCACAGCGGGCACAGGCATATCACACGATAAGCAAACCGGGGAGTAGCACCCAGCACAGAAATGCGCCGTAGGCAGTGATTTTGTAAAGGTCTCGGTTTGATGAGCAGTTCAAGTAGATCACAAAGTTCTTAAAAGGGTTATGGTCGAAGTGTTTTTCGAGGTGTTTGAAAGCGCCGGTGTGTAAAAGCTGTTCATGAACAAAAATTCTCTAAATTCCTCAGGCTTAATATGAGTGGGAATTTAGAGAATTTTTTTTGAGAGGGTGAGACCTTTGCAAAACCCTCAGATGTGGATGCAGTTCAAGGCGTAGCAGCGCAGCGAGTGCAGACATATCATACAGATAGGCAAACGAGCGAGCAGCGCACAACGCAGAAATGCGCCGCAGATGGGAGTTTTGCAAAGGTCTCAGGGTATGAGTATGAAGGTCTCCGCCGGAGTGTTGCGCTTGAGATTCGAATTTAAGGGCCTGTCTCCATTACACATCATAACCAAGCAATACAAACCAATGGAATCAGATAGACCACCAGTATTCAACCGATGTACAAAGGTGGGTAAAAAAGTTAGTGCTGATTTAAAGGTATATCCTTGAAGTAAAAATACATATCAACAGCGTATTTTGGGGTGGCTTATGTCGTAAAGAGGGCGATTGTGGCAGGCATCTGATTACATCCATATTCGGTGGCTCGATGGAAGCCATTAATTCCACTCCTATGAATAAGAAATTGAATGGCACAGTAGAAGACCGGTATAAAGGTAATAGCAAACGGCCTGATGGCTTTGTAATAAGTTTTGCAGAAAATAACGTTATAGAAAGAAACCAGATTCTCAATAACAAACCAATAGGAAAATAAAATGGATAAGTATGTGGAAGAAATTTATACCCAAATTGCAAAAATGATATGGACTTTTTTCCCGGAGGAGTCTTCGTTCATAAACTATTATGCACAATTATTTAATGGAAATTCAGGATATACAATTGATTTCATTGTTAATGAAGAAGTGAAATGGTTTGGATTTGGAGAAACTCCAGAAATTGCTGCTGATATATTAGATTTAGGGGCTGACGTAGATTAGCAGTCATGATAGGCTGCCAAAATGAAGATAACCCACTGTAAGTTAAAGAAGAGTCTGCAAAGAAAACTGCTTGAATATTTTGTATTGGAAGTAACCGCACGTTCTGCTGCCGATATCTTGGGTATTCAGCCCAATACGGCTATTCTCTTCTACCGTAAAATCCGTCTTGTTATCAGCCATCATTTGGCTTTGGAAGCAGATCAGGTTTTTGAGGGCACTATAGAATTGGATGAGAGCTATTTCGGCGGTAAGCGTAAAGGAAAGCGCGGTAGGGGAGCAGCAGGTAAAGTGGTGGTTTTCGGTATCCTTAAACGTGGAGGTAAGGTTTATACGGTTGTAGTGAATAATGCCCGAAAGGAAAGT
>NZ_LGZA01000010.1:0-72517 GCF_001308005.1 Neisseria sp. 74A18 | reverse complement strand
TTAATATTGTTATGATAACAATATTAATAATTAAAATAACCAGGAGAACTTCTATGATTGAATTAGATTTCAGAAACTATACTTATTACCCCATCTTACATACAAGGAGCTCAGAACAGGGAGCCTTTCTTAATTTATCTCAAGATTGCCAAGAAAAAATTATTCCTTCTTTTGTCTTACATAATAGAAAAGGAACCAAGTTAACTACTGTACTGGATAGTATTTTAGATACTTACAATCAAAACTATATTCTTCACTTGCCAAGCTCACCCACTGTAATTAATAAAATAAATAGCGATGATAAATTACTTTTCAATCATAACTCACATTTTAAAAATTGGATTGATTTAGTCTCTTCATACGAGAACGCCATACCTGCAGTTCAAATCTCAGGCTATTCTGTTCCTCGTGATGTGATTAAACAAGCAATCATCCTAGAACAAAGAAAAGGAAAAATTGCTTTTCGTGTAAAAAATCAAGATGACTTTGAAATAACAATTTCAGCAGTTTCTGCATTAGACAGTATAAATAATGCTTTGATTTTCCTAGACCAAGGTTATATAAACAATTTAACTGAAAGCTATGAAAATTCATACAGCCTTATGGAAAAATTGAACAATAAACTGGACAATCCTATGGTATGTTTACTATCTAGCAGCTTTCCCCAATCTCCGGCAGTAACCATGAAAGAGATACCAGAATGGTGCAACCACGAAATCAAAGGAGGTATTGTTCAACAAAAAGAAAAAGATCTGTATCTTAAGTTAGCTGAAGATTTTGATATTCTTTTTGGAGATTACGCGGCTATTTATCCTTCTCCCTTTGATACAGCAACTGAAGGTAGATGGTCAGCAAGAATAGACTTTTGCACTTTTGATGAATATTGGGCAGTCTTCCGTATGCCTAAGACACATGGCAACGGCTACGCTCCTCTTGCAAAACACATCGTTAATTTAGATATAATTAATAACATAATAGATTGTTGGGGGAAAGATAAAATTCTGGAAGCATCATCGGATCCGAATTCTATCCATGGAAGATCACCTGCAAAATGGGTTGAAGTTAGGGCAAATACTCATATGACTCACCAAATTTCTCAAACATTTTTTGATGACGTTGATGACGAAGCTCTATAACTTGAATATGGGTATTTTTTTTCGCTATTATATGTGGCTCACCTATTAATTTTTGAGGCAGAACACAATCAGCTTTATGTTCTGCCTTTTTATTTGCTCTTGCTTCTAAAAGTTTAGGAAACTTTTTCTTCAAAATATTCAATGTATAGACTTTAACTACATTCGTTGGTATCTCCTTAACTCTATCAATTAATTCACTTTTAATACCTGAATAATTGATATTATTCTCTCGAAGTAATATTTTTAGCTCTGCACTTGTCAAATGAGTAGCCCATGCTAATGAACTTAGTTTAGAATTAGTTTTAGGCCGAATAATTTGTTTAAATTTACCATCAATGAATTCAAACAAACCGACTCCTTTTGGAAGAATTTCTTTAATATTCTTCACATGCTTAGAAGCCGAAACAACTACAACTTGTTCGAAAACATGCATATAAGTCTCTATTTGCCCTGGCAATCTATCTAAACTATCGAATTCACTCTTGATTTCAAAGGCACATAACTTGCCATTTGCCATTACTAAATCGGCACGGCGATTAGCATTGTCAACTTGTAATTCATGAATGAAAACAGCATCGTCTTTACGATGCTTTATCTCCAAAAATTGCTGTAATTTTTCCCTAATTGCTATTTCGTTCATTAATTCTATTTCCAAAGACTATTTTCAGAAAGAATACGTCTGTATTATACACAGGAGAAACAATACAGGTAAAAACGCTTCTTCATAATATCCACTCTCGAAACCAAACCAACTACAAAACCCTACCATGCACAGCCACGACCTTGAAGATTTAACCCTGCTGCTGATACGCGATGCGGATGAGGCGGAAATGTGGATAGACCGCTGGGCGGTCAGCTACCCTACGGTGCGTATGACCGCTGTGTCGCGCGGGCAGTCGATTGCCGGGTGGCAGCACGCGGTTCAAACGGCCTTTGGCAGTATCCACAGCAAAAATATCGCCGTCGTCGCCCACGGCGCGGGTGTGTCGGGCTGGCTGGCGTGGCTGTATTTGACGGATGTGAACACGCAAAAGCGGATACGCAATATGATGCTGGTGTCGCCGCTGCAAGAGGCGCTTCCCGACGATGATTGCCACACGCTGCAACGGGTGCGCTGCCATTGCCCGACGGCGTTGGTGATCGGCAAAAACGATGCCGCCTGCCCGCCGGAATGGGCGCAACAGCAGGCGGCGTGTTGGGGGGCGCGGTTGTTGGTGTCGCCGCATGAAGGCCGTCTGAACGGGCATTTGCACGGCTGGCAATGGGGCATGAAGCTGTTGCAGGAAATGTTATTGCGCTAGGGTGTGCTGTTTCTCCGCATTGGCGGCGGGGTGGTTGGCGTTATTTGCCGTATTGGTCTGTGGCCGTCTGAAGAATGTTTCTCGCCGTCATCTCGATAAATAAAACAAGGCCTTGTTCGATTTCTTGATTGGCCGTTTCCAATTCTGCCTCAATCTCTTTCAATGCTTGCGTATCATTGCCGTCTGCTTCTGCAAATCTGCGCATCAGTGCCGCTCCTTTGCTGGAACCGCGCAAAAAATGGCCGTGCATGATGGTGCCTTTTTCGCTTTGGGGCTGAAATGCTTTCAGTTGCGAAGCCATAATCTCCAATTTTTCGGCCGCTTCAAAAGCTACCGCGCTCACTTCTTCGTTGTTGCGGGCAGCGGCAAATTTTTGTTCGAATTCTTTTTGGCTGTCTCCGTTCAAGCCGCTGGCTTTAACGGCTTCGCCGATTTTTTCATAATCGGCACGTTCTTCTGCCGAAATGGCGTTGCCGCAAGCCGATAGCGACAACGATAAAACAAACACCGAAAAAAACGACACCAACCGCAAAACGGTTTGCTGCATGATGGTCATATCATTTCCCTTATATAGCTAAACTACTTATTGAGTAACATAATCGTAGGGGCGGATAGGTAATCCGCCCCTATAATCTTGCAGAGAAAAATTTTACTTATATATCAAACCGCTTACTTAGCAAAATCAAACCGGCAGGAAATCCCGCCGGCTTGCCGGAAACTGTTCAGACGGCCTGAAACCTCCGCCCGCTTTTTAACGCTTGGCCAAGCCTTTGCGTTGCAGGAACGGCAGAATATCGGGGCGGACTTCTTTGCACAAGGTGGCGCGTACCTGCTTGGTAAAGTCCAAATCCAGATTGCTGCGGCGTTGGTAATAATCGCCCACCACTTTGTCGTATTCGGCATAAGTGGATTCGTTAAGCGGGGTATAGCCGTTTTCAGACACCACGCAAGGCAGCGGCATACGCGGGCGCATAATCGGCTCTTGCGCGGGGTGGCCCAAGCACATGCCGAAAAGCGGCACCACATTATCGGGCAGGTTCAGAATGCGGTCGGTGGCGTTGATGTCGTCGCGCAGGCAGCCGATATATACGCCGCCCAAGCCGAGCGATTCGGCGGTTAACAGCACGTTTTGCGCCATGATGCCCGCGTCGATTGCGCCCATCAGCGTCATTTCCGTCCAATCGGTTTGCGCGTCGGCGGCGATTTTTTTGTGTTTGGCAAAGTCGATACAGAACACCAAAAACTCGGCGCAGGTTTCGATATAGTGTTGGTTGGCGCCGACGGCACGCAGCTGTTTGCGCAGTTCGATATCGGTTACGCGCACGATATGCACGGGCTGCATAAAGCTCGAAGTCGAAGCGGCTTGGCCGGCTTTCAGCACGGCTTCAAGCATTTCGGGGACAATCGGTTCGCCGGTGAATTTACGGATGGAACGGTGGTTCAACGCGGTTTCCAGCGCGGGCTTGCTCGGTAAAACAGACATGTTTTTCTCCTGTTGTTCAAAAATATACGGGGCAAAACCTTTGCAAACGCCCGATGTGCATGCGCTTCAAAACACACGGCGGGCAAGTTTGCAAAGGTTTAGGATTTCGGTTTTCAGACGGCCTGTGTGCTTGATAAGGGCTTTGCGAGTTTAACAGCCAATTCGGCCAACCGCTTGCCTTGTGTGAATGCAATCTGCTGCTCGTCGCCGCTCAATGCCGGTTTGTCGTCTTGTCCGGCAACATGCGACGAGCCGTAGGGCGTGCCGCCGGTTCGGGTGGCGGAAAGGGCGGCTTCGCTGTACGGCACGCCGCTGATCACCATGCCGTGATGCAAAAGCGGCAGCATCATGGTCAGCAGCGTTGATTCCTGCCCGCCGTGCATGCTTGCGGTGCTGGTGAATACGGTGGCCGGTTTGCCGATTAATTCGCCGCCCAGCCATTGCGAAAGCGTGCCGTCGATAAAATATTTCACGGCGGCGGCCATGTTGCCGAAACGGGTGGGGCTGCCCAAGGCCAAACCGGCACAGTTTTTCAAATCGTCGGCAGTAACATAAGGTGCGCCGCTGTCGGGTACGTCTTTTTCCACGGCTTCGCACACGGCGGAAACTTTGGGCACGGTGCGCAATACAGCCTCGCATCCGGGCACGCTTTCGATGCCGCGCACGATTTGGCGCGCCAGATTTTGAGTGCCGCCGTGTTGGGAATAATACAGAACAAGTATTTTCAAGGGATTTGGGTTCATTGCTACTTTCCGCTACAATGCTGTTTCATCAAGAATAAGGAAGAGTATGCTTAATTTACCGTGGTTGCAAGCCGTGCGCGAATCGCGTTTGGGCGGTTTTGCTTTGTTTGTGCTCAAACGCTTTAATGAAATCCGTGTTCCGCAGGTATCTGCAAGCCTTACGTTTACAACATTGCTGGCACTTGTGCCGGTGCTTACCGTTACTTTGGCCGTGGTTTCGGCCTTTCCCATGTTCGACAGCCTTTCCGCTTCATTCGTAGGCTTCGTCAATCAAACCGTGGTGCCGCAAGGCGTGGATACGGTGTTTGAATACATGAACGAATTCAAACAGAAAGCCAGCCAGCTCACGGTTATCGGCGTGATCATGCTGGGCGTAACCTCGCTGATGCTGATTCAAACCATCGACCAAACCTTCAACCGCATTTGGCGTGTCAACACCCAAAGGCCGCTGGTGATGCAGTTTTTGGTGTATTGGGCCTTGCTCACGCTGGGGCCGCTGGCCTTGGGTATCGGCGGCTCGCTGTGGTCGGCCATGTTGCAATACAACCTGTTCAGCGCCGATTTTTCCATTATCTCGGGAATAGTGCGCGTTACCGCATCGGTTTTGTTCAGCATGCTTTTGCTGTGGCTGCTCTACCGCCTTGTACCCAACCGCTTCGTGCCCGCCCGCCATGCCTTAATCGGAGCGGCGGTAACGGCTGTGCTGTTGGAAACCGCGCGCTACGGCTTTGCGTGGTATATCAGCACGTTTAACGGCTATACCCTGATTTACGGTGCGTTTGCCGCCATCCCGTTTTTCTTATTGTGGCTGAACCTGCTGTGGATGCTGGTTTTGTCGGGCGCAGTACTGACGGCTTCTCTGTCGTATTGGCGCGGCGAAGCCTTCCGCCGCGGCGTAGATGCGCGCGGGCGTTTCGACGATGTATTGAAAATCCTGCTGCTGCTCAATAATGCACAAAAAGAAGGCAAGGCTTTAAAAGTTCAAGATATCCGCCCGTCTATCAATATGGGTTACGACGAACTGGGCGAACTGCTCGAAAAACTGGCTCGCCACGGTTATGTGTATAACGGCAAACAAGGCTGGGTGTTGAAAATCAAAGCCGAGTCCATCGAATTGAAAGATTTGTTCAAGCTGTTTGTGTACCGCCCGACGGCGTTGAATAAAGATCACGTTAACGTGGCGGTGTCCGACCTGATGGAACCCTGCCTCGAAACGCTCGACATCACGCTGGCCGAATTTGATACCGCCGCAGCAAAAAACCGATAATACCGATACTTTTTGCTTGAGGCAGGCACAGGCCGTAACCTTTGCCGCTATAGTCAATCCACTTAAGTTTCATAACAAAAGCGTCATACTCGGGCTTGACCCGAGTATCTTCCAAGTTTGCTGAAACTCAAGATACTCGGGTCAAACCCAAGTATGACGAATGTACTATTTTTAAGTTGATCCGCTATATAAGCTTAAATTTATATGAAAGGCCATCTGAACATGTTCAGACGGCCTTGATTACATTCTTTTGATGTAAGGGCTGAGACCTTTGCCCCCGTCTGCGGCGCATTTCTGCGTTGTGCGCTGCTCGCCCGCTTAGCCTTATATAAGGTTTGCACTCGCTGTGCTGCAACGCCTTGAACGGCATCCGCATCTGAGGGTTTTGCAAAGGTTCTCAGTCTATGCGTTTTCCATTTTCACCGGAAACACGCCGCGCAGGGCGTTGCTTAGGCGGATTTCGTCGGCCTGCATCAATATTTCTCGGGTAATACGGCTTTGGTGTACGGTGTCGGTGCCGAGATGGGTTTGCGGGTCGGCGAATACGGCTTGGCGCATCACGCCGTTGAGGATATCCAAATCCAATGCGGGGGTGTGCCATTCGTTGCCGAGGCGGACGAATACGTTGCTGCGGCCGCCTTCGAGCAGGAGGCCGTCTGAATTGAAAAACAAGCTGTCAAACGCGCCTTGCCGTTCGGCTTGCTGCCAGCCGTGGTCGTAGATGCTGCGGCAGGTAGTTTTGAAGCGGCGCAGGTAGTCTTGCGGCGGTAAAGAAGTTTCGGACAGGCATACTGTTTGCCCGGGCGGCAATTCGTTAAGCGGCGCATGGCTGAGGCTGAGGCCGTCTGAAGGGTTTAGGGCGGCTTTGACGCGGTAGAGGCCGTGGTCGGGCAATTGGGCGAGATAGCTGTGTATCTGCTGTTCGATACTATCGGGGAACGGCAGGTTCAGGGCGGCGGCGGATTGTTTCAGACGGCCTAAATGCAGGGGCAGCAGCGGGCATTGTTTTTGCTGCACGCGCATGGTTTCGAAGATGCCGAATTCGGGTGCAAGGTCGGTAAGGAAACGGGCTTTCCAACCGCATTCTGTGTATTCGTCTTCGGGCACGCTGTCTGCAACGATGCCGGAACCTACGCCGTACACGCCGCAGTAGAGGCCGTCTGAAAGCGGGGTAAGCTGCAAGGTGCGTATCACGACGTTGAGGGTGCCTTTGAATCCCAAACCGCTGTCGCAGGGGTTGAGAAAGCCGATGCTGCCGGTGTAGAGGCCGCGCGGGGCGGTTTCGATGTCGCGGATAATCTGCATGCTCATGCGTTTGGGCGCACCGGTAATCGAGCCGCAGGGGAAGGCGGCGCGGAAAATGTCGGCTGCGCCGATGTGCGGTTTGGCCTGTGCTTCGATGGCGGTGGTCATCTGCCACACGCTGCCGAAGCGGGAGACTTTAAAGGGTTCGGGCACGCGCACCCGGCCGGTTTGGGCGATTTTGCCGAGGTCGTTGCGCAGTAAATCGACAATCATGATGTTTTCGGCGCGGTTTTTGGGGTCGGCCTGCAAATCGCGCGCGCGTTGTTCGTCTTTCCCGTCGTTGAGAATGGGGGCGGTGCCTTTCATGGGTTCGGTGGTGATGAGGCCGTCTGAACCGATGTTGAGGAAGAGTTCGGGCGAAAAGCACAAAGTCCAGCGGGTTTCGCCGCGGTGGTCGGGCAGGCGGCTCAGGGCGGCGTAAGGCACGGGCTGGCGCAGGCGGCGGTAGAGTTTTACGGGGTTGCCGTAGGCGGTAAGGTGCAGGCGGGTGGTGTAGTTGATTTGGTAGGTATCGCCGCGTGCGATCGCCGCTTGAATGTCGCGCACGGCTTGCAGATAGTCGGCTTCGGCGGTGTTATTTGCAGGAGTGCCGATGCCTGACGGTTGCGCTTCTCCGCCGTGCTGCGCCAGCCATGCTTCGGGGTCGGTTTCGGTGCAGCGTTCAAACCAATGCAGGGCAAGATGGGCAGGCGGTTGTGCGGGCAGACCGAGCAGCGGCAAGCCGAATTCGTAATCGGCAAACAAAACGGCGTGCCAACCTTGCTGCCAGCCTTCGCGCAGGGCGGTATCCAGCCCGTCGATATCGTCGGCGGTGAAAAAACGGCTGCCGGTGTGGGTTTGGTAAAGTTGGGCGCGGTTGGCGGCTGCGTCGTCTAAAAGCGCAAAATGGGGCATGGCGGGTAGCGTGGATAAAAGGCGTTATTATAACGGCAACGGGCGGCTGCCGACGGCTTTTTCGGTGCGCGGGGTGTGTGGCGGCCGGGCAAAAAACGCTGTCATTTCCTTTAGCGTTTTTTGTTTGTTTATGTAAAAAGGAGTAGAATCAGATTGACAATAGTTATATATATTAATCACCTACTTAACAAAAGGAGCAGCCGATATGACCGACCAACCCGCAGAGCAGCAGTTAAAACCCTTCGAGCCGGTAACGCTGGGCGATAAAAAAGCAGAATTGAAAGTATTTGAAAAAGCGGTTTTGGAGCATAAAGGCCGTGTCAGCGCCGAAGACTCCGGTTCTGCACCCCTTCCGGAAAATTATCCCTACCGCACACGCATGAGCCGCAGCGTTTATGAAAAAGAAAAAAAGAAGCTGCAAATCGAGCTGTTGAAAGTGCAAAGCTGGGTGAAAGACACCGGCCAGCGCATCGTCGGCCTGTTTGAAGGGCGCGACGCCGCAGGCAAAGGCGGCACGATCAAGCGTTATATGGAACATTTAAACCCGCGCGGCGCACGCGTGGTGGCTTTGGAAAAGCCTACCGAAACCGAACGCGGCCAATGGTATTTCCAACGCTATATCCAAAATCTGCCCACCGCCGGCGAAATCGTGTTTTTCGACCGTTCTTGGTACAACCGCGCCGGTGTAGAGCGTGTGATGTGCTTCTGCCAGCCGCACGAATACCTGCTGTTTATGCGCCAAACGCCCGAATTCGAGCGTATGCTGGTGGCCAGCGGTATCCATCTGTTTAAATTCTGGTTTTCGGTGAGCCGCGAAGAGCAGTTGCGCCGCTTTATTTCCCGCCGCGACGATCCGCTGAAACACTGGAAACTTTCGCCCGTGGATATTCAGTCGCTCGACCGCTGGGACGACTACACCGATGCGAAAAACGCGATGTTCTTCCACACGCACACCGGCGACGCACCGTGGACGATTATTAAATCAGACGATAAAAAACGCGCCCGCTTGAACTGTATCCGCTACTTCCTGCACTCTCTCGACTACCCGGGCAAAGACTTGAAAGCCATCGGCGAAGTGGATCCGCTGATTGTGAAAGTGCCGGACACCAAGTTCACCGATAATAATTTCGATATCATTGCCGATTAAGTTTCCGGCAACAAACCCAAAGCATCAGGCCGTCTGAAACGTATGGTTCAGACGGCCTTAAACTACCCGGATTCACCGCCCGATACAGTCAGTCAACTTAACAAATGCGTCATGCCGGAACATGACGGTTTTATTATTAAATTGAAGCGGATGAACTATACCCTGCCCGGCTTTTTTCAGAAGCCCCGCCCGTATTTGATTATAATCGCCCTATTAATTATCGCCCCGCACCCGCCATGCTTTACCTCTACCAGTCCAACCGCCTCGAAGACTTAGCCGCCCTGTTTGCTCAGGTACACCGCCTGCAACCGCCCGAAAACCCCTTCGAGCCGGAAGAAATCGTGGTGCAGAGCCAAGGCATGCGGCGGTATCTCAACACCTATCTGGCGCGCGAAACCGGCATTGCGGCCAACCTGAATTTCAGCCTGCCCGCCGGCTTGGCATGGCAGCTGATGCGGCGGTTTATTCCGGGCATTCCCGCACTCAGCCCGTTTTCACCCGAAGTGATGCGTTGGCGGCTGCTCGACCTGTTTCAAAGCAGCGGTTTTCAGACGGCCGCCGAATACCTGCCCGTGCATGAAGCCCTGCACAGCTATCTTGCCGACAGCCCTACCGCCGCCTACCAGCTTGCCGGACAACTGGCCGATATTTTCGACCAATACCTCGTGTACCGCCCGCAATGGATAGACGCTTGGCAGCAAGGCAAAAGCATGGGCTTGGGCAACGACGAAAACTGGCAGGCCGTTTTGTGGCGTTTTCTCGACGACGGCTCGCAGCACACGCCCCACCGCGTCGGCTTGTGGCGGCAGCTGCTCGACTCGCTCGACCCGCAGCACCTGCCCCGCCGTTACTGCGTTTTCGGCATTGCCACCATGGCGCCGATGTATCTGCAACTTTTGCAGGCGCTGGCCGAGCATTGCGACGTGCACATTTTCGCGCTCAACCCCAGCAGCGGCTATTGGGGCAACGTGATTGAAGCGGCGCAAATCCTCCGGCAGGAAGACGACACCGATTTAAGCCTGTCCGGCCATCCCCTGCTCGCCTCGCTGGGCAAACAGGGGCGCGACTTTTTCGACGCGCTCACCGACGTACCCAAGCACGAAATTTCCGTATTCGACGAAGAACCTTTTCAGACAGCCTCTCCCACGCTGCTGCGGCGCTTGCAATACGACATCCAAACCCTGTCGATGCCGTCTGAAAACCCAAACGGCCTGCCCCAACCCGACTTGAACGACGGCTCGATACAGGCCGTATCCGCGCACAGCCCCCTGCGCGAACTGCACATTCTCAAAGACAAACTGCTGCAAGTGCTCGATCAGCATCCCGATTGGCAGCCGCACGACATCGCCGTACTCACGCCCGATATCGAACCGTACAGCCCCTTTATCGAAGCCGTGTTCGGGCAACAGCAGGCAGGCAGCCGCGCCCTGCCCTATTCGGTATCCGACGTTAAAATCAGCCGCCGCCAACCCCTGTTTCAAGCACTCGCCCAAGCCTTGGAGCTGCTCGAAAGCCGTTTTGAAATCAACCTGCTGCTGCCGCTGCTCGAGAACGACCTCGTGCTGCAACGCTTCGAGCTGACCCGCGACGACCTGCCGCTGCTGCACGACACCATCGCCGCACTCAACGTACACTGGGGCACCGACGAACACATGCGCGGCGGCACCAACAATCTGTTTACTTGGCAACAAGGGCTGGAACGCCTCGCCCTCGGCTGGATGCTGCCCGAAAGCCGCCACCCACTGTGGCAGCGCATCAGCGCATGGCACGCCAACCCCAACCACACCGCCGTACTCAGCCGCTTCAGCGCACTTATCCGCACCCTCACCGCAACCGCCCGCCTGTGGCGGCAACCCGCCTCCGTGCCGGAATGGACGGAACGCATCCGCAACCTTACCGCCGCCCTGACCGCCACCGATACCGACGGCCAATACGCTTGGCAACAACTCACCCAAGCCCTCGCCCGCTGGCAGGAAGAAGCCGAACTGGCAGGCTTTACCGGCACCTTGCCGCGCCAAACCGTTATCCGCCACATCGGCCGCTTTCTCGACAGCGAAAGCCAAGCCGGATTTCTACGCGGCGGCATCACCTTTTGCAGCATGGTGCCGATGCGCAGCCTGCCCTTCAAAATGATCTGCCTGCTCGGCCTCAACGACGGCGATTTCCCCCGCAACACCAAAGCCGCCGCCTTCGACCTCATCGCCCGCCACCCGCAAAAAGGCGACCGCGCCCGCCGCGACGACGACCGCTACCTGTTTCTCGAAGCCGTGATGAGCGCGCGCCATATCCTTTACCTATCCTATATCGGCCGCGACATCCGCACCGACCAGCCCCTTGCCCCCTCCGCCCTGCTCGGCGAACTCATCGACACCCTCGCCGCCATGACCGGCCGCTCTTCACAAGAGCTGCACAAACATTGGATAAAACAGCACCCGCTGCAACCCTTCTCGCACCGTTATTTCACCCCCGAAGCCCTTTCAGACGGCCTCGGCAGCACCCGCAGCGATTACGCCGAAGCCCTCAACCGCCCGCCCGAAACCCCCTTGCCTTTCTTCAGCACGCCGCTGCAAGAAGCCGAACCCGCCCACACCGTTGCCCACCACGAATTTATCCGCTTTTGGAAAAACCCCGTCCGCAACTGGCTGCACAACACCCTGCATTGGCAGAAACCCTACCGCGACCAAGCATGGGACGCAGCCGAACCTTTCGAGCCGCAACAAAGCGCACGCATCACCGCCGAATACACCGCCGCCCGCCGCCATAACGAAGACTTCGACCGCCTCGAAAGCCGCCTGCAAGCCGAAAGCCTGCTGCCCGCAGGCGAATTGGGCGCACTTTGGCAAAACCGTTTTCAAACCGCCGCCAAATCGCTCGACCACACCTTAGTGACCAGCCCCAAACTGCCGCCCGCGCCCTACACCCTTACCGTCGGCGCGTACACCCTCGAAGGCAGCCTCAACCATCTTTACCGCCACGGGCAGATTTACTTCCCCGGTCAAGCATTCAAAGCGCCCGAACAGCTCGCCGTTTTACTCGAACATTTGATTTTCTGTGCCGTGAGGCCGTCTGAAACCGAACAGTACCAAACCCATATCCTGCTGCCCGAACAACCGCAAACCCTCATCGAGATTCCGCAACAAAAAGCAGCCGAAGCCCTGCAACAATGGCTGGAGTATTACCAAATCGGCCAAAGCCGCCCGCTGCCGTTCTTCCCGCGCGTGAATTACAAAGCCGCCCAAGAATGGAATAAAACCAACGACCAAAGTAAAGCTTTAAGCGAAGCCTATAAGCTTTACCACGGCGGCTCGCACACGGCCGGCCAAAAAAGCTATCCCGAAGTCGCACTGGTGTTCGGCAGCGATGAAGAAGACCCCACCGCCTCCACCCTCTTTTGGAACATCACCGCAGACCTGCTCGCCCCTTTAATCGAACTCACCGCACCGCCGACGGAAAACGATTGAAAAAGGCCGTCTGAAACATAAGGCCGCCTGCCAAAACGAGCTTGCGGGTTTCGCCATAGTCAATCAACTCAAAAACAACGCACCCGTCATACTCGGGCTTGACCCGAGTATCTCCTAAATCTGCTGAAACTCAATATACCCGGGCCAAGCCCGGGTATGACGGTTTTGTTATTAAACTTAAGTTGATTAACCATAAAACATTTTCTCCCTTGCCCCGTCGGGAACCAAAGCTTTCAGACGGCCTCATACCTTAACCCCGAACAGAAACACACCCGCCTGCTCAGCCAGCTAAAAAGCCCCGCAATTTATGGCATAATAAGCACCCGTTTTCTTCGGCAGGCAACAACCAAAACCGCCCGCCCCGGTGAAGCCCAACGCAACGCCACCACAGATTAAGCACCGGCTTCCCGTATCCTGATCACAACACAACGCCCTACCCGACCGTTAACCCATTCAGACGGCATCCGCCAACAAAACAGGCCGTCTGAAACGAAAACAAAAGTACAAAACCATGAACCCGACTTTCTCATCTCTCGGCTTGGGCAGCGAAATCGTTGCCGCCCTTACCGACCAAGGCTACGAAACCCCCACGCCGATTCAGGCCGCCGCCATTCCCAAGGCCTTGGCCGGACACGACCTTCTCGCCGCCGCCCAAACCGGCACCGGCAAAACCGCCGCCTTCATGCTGCCCAGCCTCGAGCGGCTCAAACGCTACGCCACCCCCAGCACCTCCCCCGCCATGCATCCCGTGCGCATGCTGGTGCTGACCCCCACCCGCGAGCTGGCCGACCAAATCGACCAAAACGTACAAAACTACATTAAAAACCTGCCGTTGCGCCACACCGTGCTCTTCGGCGGCGTCAACATGGACAAACAAACCGCCGACCTGCGCGCCGGCTGCGAAATCGTCGTCGCCACCGTCGGCCGCCTGCTCGACCATGTAAAACAAAAAAACATCAACTTCAGCAAAGTCGAAATCGTCGTACTCGACGAAGCCGACCGCATGCTCGACATGGGCTTTATCGACGACATCCGCACCATCATGCAGATGCTGCCGAAGCAACGCCAAACCCTACTGTTTTCCGCCACCTTCGCCCCTCCCATCCGCAAACTGGCGCAAGACTTCATGAACAGCCCCGAGCAAGTGGAAGTGGCCGCCCAAAACACCACCAACGCCAACGTCGAACAGCACGTTATCGCCGTCGACACCATGCGCAAGCGCAACCTGCTCGAACGGCTGATTGTCGATTTATGCATGAACCAAGTGATTGTGTTCTGCAAAACCAAACAAAGTGTCGACCAAGTAACCCGCGATCTCCTGCGCCGCGAAATCGCCGCCCAAGCCATTCACGGCGACAAATCGCAGCAAAACCGTCTCGAAACCCTCAACGCCTTCAAAGAAGGCTCGTTGCGCGTGCTGGTTGCCACCGACGTAGCCGCCCGCGGTCTCGACATCGCCGAACTGCCCTTCGTCATCAACTACGAACTGCCCACCCAGCCCGAAGACTACGTCCACCGCATCGGGCGCACCGGACGCGCCGGTGCCGACGGCGTAGCCATCTCATTGATGGACGAACAAGAACAAAAAATGTTCGAAGCCATCAAAGAGCTGACCGGCAGCACCATCGAAGTAGAACGCATCGAAGGCTTCGAACCAAGCTGGTGGGGCAACCCCGCCGAAACCGCTGCCGCACCGGCCGCTGCAACACGCAACCGCCGCGAACGCAGCGAGCGCCCTCCCCGCGAAGCCCGCCAACGCGACAGCCGCAACGAACGCCAAACCGAACGCGCCACCGACCCCGGAGCAGCCTGCGGCAAAATCGCCGGACGCAGCCGCCGCAGCCGCCGCGAACGCCCCCAATGCGCTTTGCTCCAACCCAATTACGGCGCTTGATTGGCTATATCCGTTTGTTCACAAACCGATCGGCAAAAGTAGCCGACCATATTCAGGCTTCACAAATAAGCAATACGATATTCGGCAATAAGGCCGTCTGAAAACCCATTCTCTGCTTTTCAGACGGCCTTACTGTATTTAACGCGATCCGTCGCGCGGCAGCTCAATCAACGGCGGAATCGGTGGGTCTTGATAACTTTCATCGATTTCAAACCCTTGCGCCCGAGCTTTATCTTCTTCCATTTTTCGGTATATGGCATGGCTTTTGAATTGTTTATTTAAAGCATCATTGTATGTAGGCTTACCGAACTGTTCCTGTGCATTCAAACGGACTTGATTCCAATATGCCTCAATCGTTACTACAAGTGCATACTGACCGTTCCCGTATTTATCACGGTATTGCTCGGAATCATCTTTACCCAAAGAAAAGCTTACTATCACGCCATCCGCATATAAGTCTCCCAATCTGGCACGGTGCGGAAGCTTTTTCCATTCTTCCGCTGTCAATTCAATAGTAGTCGGAATACCGGAAGTCCATTTTTCATTTAGCCAGCCGTCTTCAATTTCAAAAAAAGCAGCCGCATTTTTACGGTTGCGCTTAATTCTAGGCTCACTGCGGTAAATCAAATCCCTCCACCCCGCCTGATGCATCTGCCTGATCAAACGGTAAAAGTTTTGTCTGGCTTCTTCATCGCTAATGTTGCTGGCTTTGCCTAGATCGGCATAAATCACATAATCCGAAATACCTAAAAATGGTTTATGCCCACTGTCTTCATAAGCATTGATCATTCCTACATAAGGTAGCTTGAAAGTATGTTTGCCATGTTCAAAAAGAACGGTTTTTTCGCTATTAAAATATACCGGATGAACATTGACATTAAAAAACTCAGCATCTGCAGGTGGCCCTTGATAATTTTCAATGAATCTTTGAGAAAAATGTTGTGCGGATTCCGGCAAGGTTATTGACACGGTTTCAGGCAGGGTATCTTTTTGCGGTTCTTGCTGCATGGGTTTGCACGCTCCCAGCAAACCTACCGTCATCGTTAACAAATAAATCAATATCTTTTTAAACATGGTCGTGTGCATTGGCATTTATCTGCCGGCTGATATTTGAAAGCAAGGAAACAGATAAGATTTAACAAGAGGCCGTCTGAAACTGTTGAATCTTTTTTCAGACGGCCTTACTGTATTTAACGCGATCCGTCGCGCGGCAGCTCAATCAACGGCGGAATCGGTGGGTCTTGATAACTTTCGTCGATTTCAAACCCTTGCGCACGGGCTTTATCTTCTTCTAATTTCCTAATCGTTGCGTAGGTTTGGTATTTCTTTTTTACGGCATCATTAAAAGCAGGCTTACCGAATTCTTCCTGTGCATCCATACGGACTTGGTTCCAATAAGCTTCAATCGTTACCACGAGTGCGTATTGACCGTTTCCGTATTTATCGCGGTATTGCTCGTCATTATCTTTACCCAATCGAAAACTCACCACCACACCGTCTGCATATAGAGTGCCGATATTCGACAAATGAGACAATTGTTTCCACTCGTCCGGAGTAAGCTCAATCGTAGTTGGAATACCGGTAATTGGTTTTACCCTAAAATAACCGTCTTCCATCCCGAAAAAAGCAGCGGCATTTTTACGGTTCATCTGAATTCTTGAATCCACGGGAGAAATCAAATCTCTCCACCCCGCCAGATGCATCTGCTTGACCAAACGGTAAAAGTTTTGTCTGGCTTCTTCATCGCTGACGTTGCTGGCTTTTCCTAAATTGGTATAAATCACATAATCTGAAATACCTAAAAAGGGTTTTCTATCAAACTCGTAAGCGGTAATCGAGCCCACATAAGGCAACTTGAATGAATACTGACCATTTTCAAACAGAACCGTTTTTTCAGACTGAAAGGTAGCGGAATAACTGGTTAATGAATAGGGCTCTCCCGGCGATTCGTCATCTATATAACCCACAAAACGGTTGGCAAAATGTTGGGCAGATTCGGGGAGGGTTATCGACACGGTTTCAGGCAGGGTATCTTTTGCAGGTTCTTGCTGCATAGGTTGGCACGCTCCTAATAAAAAAATAACAGCCATCATGGATAAAACTGGATAAACAACATATTTAAGCATGATCTTTTCCATCGGCTTTTTTACCGTTCGCTAAAATACGCAATTGTTCTTCTAAAAAAGTTTTGGTTAGGTCATCCCCCATCAAACGATGGTATTTCTCCGCTGCATTGCCGATCCATTTCATGCGTTGATTCAAATTCTCCAACACAATCCCTTTCGGCGCAGCGGATAAAAAACGCTCCTGTCCCCGCTTGATCTTACAACTTGCTACCAAATGCAGTTCATTTTGCGGCATCTCGCGGTAAAGATCGGGGTGATTTTTTTCCAAATAACGTGAAACTTCCAGATATTTTTTGAAAATAAAACTGTTATACATGATTTTTTGTAAAATGATTTCCTGTTCGTGGTAGGCTAAAAGCATTAAATGTTCCAGTTTTGCAGCAGCTATATCTTGAGCGCGACTTTTCTTTAGCGCATTATCCAAAGCCTGAAATGATTCTAAAATATACTGCTTTCCCGAGTCTGAAAAATCCATTGATTTATTGCCGACGGTTTCCTTAAAACCGTCCACCCTTTCCAAATCTTCCCGCATCACCTCCGGCAACTTCGCATATGCCCTTTCCGCCCTGCACAGTTTGAAGGTTTCTTTATCTTGGGCATAAACATAATGCCAAGGCATCACGTCTAAAAACAGCCAAATATTGCCTTTGCCCAGCATCTTGTCCATTGAGGAGAATACTTCAACCAAAGTCGGAACGGGTAAAGTAACCATATTTACAGAAGTAGGTAATGGAACTTTGGATTTATGTTTCAGCGTGTCTATATGCCGCTTCACTTGTTTTCCGGGATCTTTCACCCACGGATTTTCTAAAGAGCAACCTACTGTTTTACTGGCAAAGGCGGCAAGCCCCATCCAATAAAACAGGCCGGGATGTTTTTTCAGAAACGGAAACTGTTGAAACTCCCCTGCGCCCAAATACATCTTGGCATATACAGCAGCAATATCGTAAGCACGTTGTGCATAATGGCTCTTGATTTTAAAGCGCCCTTTGCGCTGCACGATTCCTTGAGGAGAAAACCAAACCAGATAAGTTTCTCTTTCTGCGCTTTTCATACGGTTGAGTGCTTCAAACTGTGCCTCGGTCCATGAGTTTTGGCACTCCAAACATAATTTCATCTGTGACTGTGAAGTTGCATTTGTTTTATAACATTCCGACATAATTATTAATCCTGTTCACTATGGTCTTCCTCAGTATAAGTTCCAAAGATTTCAAATATTTCTAGCTCTTCCTGATTTTCAGTATGAATTCGGGCGGTTCTGCCTTTCTCGTCGGCAATGCCGAAAAATTCATTACCCTTTTTATCGATAATTACATATTGGGCTTTTTTCTTAGGTTTACCTGAAGGAGAAAGTAAAACGAACTGCTCATCATACTTTTCAACGGCAGGTATGCCTTGCATATTCACCCCCGCAGAACTCGGCCCCATCACCTGAAACCCCGCACACTTCACCCACACCATCTTCGGGCAGCCCAGTTCGATATTGCCGTCTTTAATCTTAATGTACGCTCCGCCGCTGGTGAGCAGGATTTCGTCTTTTGCCGCCACGGTTACTTTTCCCGCACTGCTGGTGATGGTGGCATCCTTGAGCGCATTGATCTGCATCTCGTCGTTCTGTGCCTGAATCTCCACTTTGCCCTGATTGGCCTGTAACTTCGCGCCGCTGCTTTGGGCAAACAGGTTGACGCTTCCGACCGCATGGGCGGTGAAGTTGCTGCCGGCGCTGATGTCGGTGTCGCCGCCGCTGATGTGGTGGATGTGTTGGCCGGCGGTGTGCAGTTGGCTTTGCGGGGTAGCGCTGGCGATGCCGTCGGGGGCGGACAGTAAAATCACTTGTCGGTATAAGTCTTTGATACAGTTTTTCAGACGGCCTTCCTGCTCTTCGGTTAAGGTTCCTTCTGCTTTGGCTGTGTTGGCGGCTTTATTCAGGCTCTTCGCTAATGACAATGCCTGTTCCAAATTGGCGATGGCTTGGTCACGGTTTAATACCGTTCCCTGTGCTCCGCTTTGGCCGTCTGAAGAGATAAACAAACCCTTACCCGCCCGCAACGCACCCCAGCTGTCGGTACGCAGCTCGAAGCCTTCGCCGTTGTCGCCGCGTTTTTGGCGTTGGCTGTCGACGATATGGCCGAGGTTGAGTTGGGTTTTGCCGTATTCGGTCGCCAGTTTGATGTGTTCCTGCCCCTGTTTGTCTTCCATCCGCAGTTTGTTGTTCGCCCAAGTACGGATGACGTTGCGGGTGTTCCAATCGGCAGGGACGTGGTCGGGGTGGGAACTGTCGTGCATTACTCCGCTGATATAGGGTCTGTCGGGATTACCCTGTACGAACGACAGCATCACTTCGGTGCCTTCGTGTAAGGGGAAGTGTTGGCCGTAGTCGGGGCCGGCATAGGGTTTGGCCAGGCGGATGGGACGGCTTTCTCCGCCCGGGCTCCATTCGTCGAGGTCGAACGGCAGTTTGACGCGGTAGCGCCCCATGTTGTCGATATAGGCGTAGGTGTAGTTGCCGGGGCTGGTGACTCGTGCGGGTAGGCTGCCCTGGATCTTGGGTAACGGGGTGATGCGTTCGGGGCGGAAGATGCTGTCGGCGGGAATGGCGCTAAAGCTATGGCTGTACGCTTGGTCGCGGCTGCCGCTGTGGGTGAGTGATACCACCAACCAGCCGTTGGGCGCTTCGCTGAAGGCCGGGGCGGTCTGAAACACTTGGCCGGGGCTGAGGGCGGTGATGTTGCCGCTGCCGGATGCGACGATACGGCGGCTGTGGTCGAGCTGTTGCAGTAAGGCCGTCTGAAGTTGGGCTTCTGCGGGGGTCTTTTGGTGCAAACCCCAATGGCTGTCGCTGCCGAGTAAAACGCTGCTGTCGGTCTCCGTACCCTTAGCCGTTACTTGGGACGACAAATCGGTATCGGCATCGCGGTAGTTGTAGTCGCCGACGCGGATGGATTCGAGAATGGGATTGTGCTTCACCTGTAAGGCGAACACCGCTTCTTCACCGACGCTCTCCAACCCACCATGGGGGCGGTAGGGATACGGATGACGGTTGTCGCGAAAATAATGGGCGGCATCGTCGCCGAATACCGCCACATCGCCATATTGGGCGTTCTGCTCGAAGGCGTACCAGATGCCTTCTTCTTCGCACAGCCGGTTGATAAAGGCAAAGTCGCTTTCCTGATACTGGGTCACATATTCGCGTACACCGTATTCGCGGGAAGTGTTAAAGCGGAAATCGACGCCGGAGAAGCCGTGGTGTTTCAGTAATGAAGCAATAATGTCGGGCACGTTTTGGTTTTGAAACAGACGCGAAGTGCGGTGATGCTTCAATGCGGCGATGCGGGGTTCCAATACCATGCGGTAACGGGTCTCGTCCGCCGATACCGACAGCTTCTCGCAGGAAGTGATGATGCCGCTCCATTCCTTCAACGCTTGGGGCGCGATCATTCCCTCAATCAACCCCAACGCATCAGAGCTTACCGGCGTTACCGTAAACTTAGCCGCTTGGTTGATGTAGGACGACAGCGGTAGGTCGGCATCGGCGGAAGTCAGTTCGATGTCGAGGCGGTAGGCTGTGTTGAGTGCTTCGGTGGCGGTGAAGGAGACGACGGAGAGGGACGGGCTGAAGCGGGAGAAGGTGAGACGGTAGGATTGGGTTTGCATAAAAATCCTTTTACGTTTTTCATGCATATTAAGTATTACTGTATAAAATGTATAGCTTTTTAAATAAAAGGCCGTCTGAAACAACGAGCGTTTCAGACGGCCTTTACAATTACCTTAATTCAATAAGGTTTCAAACTCAACAACGATTTATGCTTTGTAATCGCTGAAGTCCAACAAACCGGGTTGTCCCATAGCGGGGTCGGTTTTGTAGGCAGCCATTGCGTCGGCAACAGTCATACCCAGAGCTTTGGCAACACCTTCACCATAAGCCGGATCGCAAGCATAGCAGTTGCGGATGTGGCGGTATTTGATGAAGTCCAGCGCATCGCCCATACCCGCGGCAGTGTTTTTGAACAAGGTTTCTTTTTGTTCGCAGCTCATCAGGTTGAACAGCGCACGCGGTTGGCTGAAGTAGTCTGAGTCGTCTTCACGGTAGTTCCAATGTGCCGCATCACCGTTGATTTTCAAAGGCGGCTCGGCGTATTGGGCTTGGTCTTGCCATTGGCCGAAGCTGTTCGGCTCGTAATGCAGGGTGCTGCCGTAGTTGCCATCAACACGGCCTTGACCGTCGCGGGCATTGCTGTGTACGGGGCAGCGCGGTGCGTTCACCGGAATTTGATGGTGGTTCACACCCAAGCGGTAACGCTGTGCGTCGGCATAGTTAAACAAGCGGGCTTGCAACATGCGGTCGGGAGACACGCTGATACCGGGAACCAGATTGCTCGGTGCAAAGGCAGATTGCTCAACATCGGCAAAGAAGTTTTCAGGGTTGCGGTTCAGTTCGAACTCACCTACTTCGATCAGCGGGTAATCGCCTTTGGGCCATACTTTGGTCAAGTCAAACGGATGGTAAGGCACTTTTTCTGCATCGGCTTCAGGCATCACTTGGATATACATGGTCCATTTCGGGAAATCGCCTTTCTCGATAGACTCATACAGGTCGCGCTGATGGCTTTCGCGGTCATCGGCAATGATTGCGGCAGCTTCTTCGTTAGTCAGGTTTTTAATGCCTTGTTGAGTACGGAAATGGAATTTCACCCAGAAACGCTCGTTTTGTGCATTAATGAAGCTGTAAGTATGGCTGCCGAAACCGTGCATGTGACGGTAAGAAGCAGGAATACCGCGGTCGCTCATCACAACGGTTACTTGGTGGAAGGCTTCGGGCAGAAGGGTCCAGAAGTCCCAGTTGTTGGTGGCGGAACGCATATTGGTACGCGGATCGCGTTTTACCGCTTTGTTCAAGTCGGGGAATTTACGCGGGTCACGCATGAAGAATACGGGCGTGTTGTTACCCACCATATCCCAGTTGCCTTCTTCAGTGTAGAACTTCAAGGCGAAACCGCGGATGTCGCGCTCGGCATCGGCCGCACCGCGCTCACCGGCTACTGTGGTAAAGCGGGCGAACATTTCGGTTTTTTTGCCTACTTGGCTGAAAATTTTGGCTTTGGTGTATTGAGTGATGTCGTGGGTAACGGTGAACGTACCGAAAGCACCGGAACCTTTAGCGTGCATACGACGCTCGGGAATCACTTCGCGCACGAAGTTGGCCAGTTTTTCATGAAGCCATATATCTTGAGTCAACAGCGGGCCGCGCGGACCGGCAGACAGGCTGTTTTGGTTATCGGCAACGGGCGCGCCGTTGTTCATGGTTAAGTGGGTTACAGGACATTTGGACATGGTTTGTGCTCCTTAAAAAATGTCGATAGTTTAAAAAAATGTGTGTGTGTTTGTTCAGCGTACAACAGCAAATGTTATCTAAAACGATGGCAGAAGCCCTTTATTTCATTTGCTTTAATCTATGGATCGAACTATACAGCAAGATTTTCGCTATTAAAACTATGACTTCGATTTAATTTAGTTATTTTAAATCACAAATTGAATACCAATAGTTTATTTTAACATTATCGGACCTTTTTATTTTGACGTAAAATACGGGTTATCACACCACCATAACACAAAAAATCATGCAAGCAACCGTTTATTTAGAAGATAACGAATACATCGCTTTGTGCGACCTGTTGAAATTGGCCGGCCTGACCGACAGCGGCGGGCAAGCCAAAGCAGCCATTGCCGCAGGCGAAGTATTGCGCAACGGCGAAACGGAAACCCGTAAAACAGCCAAGATACGCGGTGGCGATGTCATTGAGTTCGACGGCGCGGTGTTGGAGATATTAGATGGATACGACCCCGAAACTTAAAGCGGAAGATTTGCTCCCCGAACCCATCCGGCCCGAAGCATGGGAATGCTGCGGCAGCGATTGCGGCGATGCCTGCATTCAAACGATTTATTGGAATGAAAAGGCCAAATACGACGAACAGCAGAAAATCTGGCGCGAGCAACAGGCCGCTGAAAACAACAGCTCTCAAGAATAAAACATGCCGAAAAGCTCAGGCGGGTTGTGTACAGTCAATCAACTTGCTTTTACGACACTGCCTATCCATAAAGTGAGGCCGTCTGAATGGTTTTTTCAGACGGCCTTACGTTTGATTGATGCCTGTTGTCTCTCAGGTTAAAAGCTTTGCAACAACCGGTTGCAGCACTTTTACATTTTTACGGTTACAGGAAGGCAGCCTTCATCAAGCATCAATGTTTTGGGCCACCAACGCATTGTTTTCGATAAACGCACGGCGTGGCTCGACTTCGTCGCCCATCAAGGTAACAAACACTTCATCGGCGGCAATTGCGTCTTCAATGCGTACTTTGAGCAAACGGCGCACGGCGGGATCCATCGTGGTTTCCCACAACTGCTCGGGGTTCATCTCGCCCAAACCTTTGTAACGCTGGATAGTCATACCTTTTTGAGCGTTTGTCATCAAAATATTCAAAGCGTCTTCAAAATCAGCAATATCGTATTCGTTTTCACCTTTATACAATTTGGCGTTTTCCCCCACCAAGCCTTTGAGCATGGCGGCGGTTTGCGACAAGGTTTGATAAGCCTTGCTGCCTGCAAACTTCGGTTCGATATAGCTGACCATCACATTGCCGTGCAGCTTGCGGGTAATTTTAATGAAGTGTCCGCCTTCGTGACCGTCCACCCGCTCCAAAGCCACTTCTTTTTCATTCAGCAGCGAACCTAATGAAGCGATGGCCGCATCGGTACTTTCTGCCGACGACAAATCCACAGGCTCGGCATGCAGCATGGCTTTGAGCACCAAATCATCAATAACGCGGCTTTCTTGCTCCACCACGTTTCTGGCCAATAAAAACTGCTTGGCCACTTTTGCCAATTCTTCACCTTCAATGGTGCGGCCGTCTGAAACGATTTTGGCTTTATCCAATGCCAAACCGAGCAGCCATTGGTCTTTCTCAAATTCGTCTTTCAAATAACGTTCCTGCTTGCCGTGCTTGGCTTTATACAGCGGCGGCTGGGCGATATAGATGTAGCCGCGCTCGACCAACTCCGGCATCTGACGGTAGAAGAAAGTGAGCAGCAAGGTGCGGATGTGCGCGCCGTCCACATCGGCATCGGTCATGATGATAATACGGTGGTAACGCAGTTTTTCGGGATTGAACTCTTCTTTGCCGATGCCCGCACCCAAAGCGGTAATCAGAGTGGCAACCTCTTGGCTGGCCAGCATTTTTTCAAAGCGGGCTTTTTCTACGTTGAGAATCTTGCCTTTCAGCGGCAGAATGGCTTGGAATTTACGGTCGCGGCCTTGTTTTGCAGAGCCGCCGGCCGAATCCCCCTCGACCAGATACAACTCGGATAAAGCGGGGTCTTTTTCCTGACAGTCTGCCAACTTGCCCGGCAAACCCAAGCCGTCCATCACGCCTTTTCTGCGGGTAATTTCGCGGGCTTTGCGGGCGGCTTCGCGGGCACGCGCGGCATCAACGATTTTGCTGCAAATGGTTTTGGCTTCGTTGGGGTTTTCTTCGAGAAAGTCGGTTAAAGCTTGGCTGATGACTTCGTTAACCACGGGGCCGATTTCGCTGGAAACGAGTTTGTCTTTGGTTTGCGAAGAAAATTTCGGGTCGGGCAATTTAACCGACAGCACGCAAGTCAAACCTTCGCGCATATCGTCGCCGCTGGTATCGACTTTGGCTTTTTTGGCAATTTCGTTGGCTTCGATATAGCTGTTGATGGTGCGGGTCATCACTTGGCGCAACGCGGTTAAATGGGTGCCGCCGTCGCGCTGGGGAATGTTGTTGGTGAAGCACTGCACGGATTCTTGATAGCTGTCGTTCCATTGCATGGCCACTTCAACGCCCATGCCGTCTTTTTCGCCGGAGGCATAGAAGATTTTTTCGTGCAGCGGCGTTTTTTTGCGGTTCATGTATTGAACGAAACCGGCCACACCGCCGGAGAATGCGAAGTCTTCCTCTTTGCCGTCGCGCATATCGGTAAGTTTGATGCCCACACCGTTGTTCAAAAACGATAACTCGCGGATACGCTTGGCCAAAATATCAAAATGGTATTCCACTTCGCCGAAGGTTTCTTCGCTGGCAAGAAACTGCACTTTGGTGCCGGTATGGCCTTCGGGCGCATCGCCCACCACTTTAAGCGGCTCGACAGCCACGCCGCGGCGGAATTCGACAAAATGCTCTTTGCCTTCCCGATAGATGGTCAAACGCAACCAATCGGACAGTGCGTTTACCACCGATACGCCCACACCGTGCAGGCCGCCTGAAATTTTATAGCTGTTGTTATCGAATTTTCCGCCCGCATGCAAAACGGTCATAATCACTTCGGCGGCAGAACGCCCTTCTTTGGGATGGATGCCGGTAGGAATACCGCGGCCGTTGTCTTCGATGGTGATGGAATTGTCGGCATTGACGGCCACGGTGATTTTGTCGCAATGGCCGGCCAGTGCTTCGTCGATGGCGTTGTCCAGCACTTCAAACACCATATGGTGCAGGCCGGAGCCGTCTTGCGTGTCGCCGATATACATACCCGGACGTTTGCGTACCGCATCCAAACCTTCGAGCACCTGTATGCTCTCGGCACCGTATTCTTGTTGCTGCTGGGTCATAATCGATTCTTTTCTTGCTGATGTAAACTGGCTGTGTTGCTTGAAAAACCGCGGGGCGAAAAGTGTTGCCGAGCGGAAGAATAACTTGCGGATTATACCCGAATTCCCATGTATTTTCAGCGTTTTTAAGCGTTTTTGCATAGTTTGGAAATCGTTTGCAGGCCAAACGGCATAAAAACAAAAAGGCCGTCTGAAAAAACTTTTTCAGACGGCCTCCGTTATGTTCCCAACATGCCTGCGTTATGAAACCACTTCGCCTGCCGCACGTTGTTTTTCAATACTTTTATTGATATACCACTGCTGGAAAATAGTCAGAATATTATTCACCACCCAGTAAAGCACCAAACCTGCGGGGAAGAAGAAGAACATTACCGAGAAAATAACCGGCATGATTTTCATCATTTTCGCCTGCATCGGATCGGTGGGCGGCGGGTTTAAATACGTTTGAATGAACATGGTAGCCGCCATAATAATCGGCAGAATAAACCACGGGTCGGGACGGCTCAAATCGGTAATCCAACCGATCCACGGAGCTTGGCGCAACTCTACCGAAGAGAAAATCGCCCAATACAAACCGATGAACACCGGAATTTGCAGCAGCATAGGCAAACAGCCGCCGAGCGGGTTGATTTTCTCGTCTTTATACATCTGCATCATGGCCTGCTGCATCGCCATACGGTCGTCGCCGTATTTCTCTTTCAAAGCCTGCAAACGCGGGGCGACGGCACGCATTTTGGCCATCGAACGGTAAGAAGCATTGGTGAGCGGATACAAAATCGCTTTCACAATAATGGTAAGCAAAACAATCGCCCAACCCCAGTTGCCTACAAAACCGTGCAGCTTGTCAAGCAGCCAGAACAACGGTGAAGCGAAAATATGCACTTTGCCGTAATCCTTAGCCAGTTGCAGATTGTCTGCCACTTTACTGATCACGCTGGTGGTTTGCGGGCCGGCATACAAACCTACGGGGAAATCGAGTTTGGAACCGTTTTGAATGGCGGGCATCGGCACACGCACAGAAGCCGAATATAAATTGTCGCTGCGTCGTTTCAAATCGATTTGGCAGGCACCTGCGGCACAAACGCTTTGGCCGTCTTTCGGCTGCAGAATCCAAGTAGACATGAAATAGTGCTGAATCATGCCCAGCCAGCCGCTGTCGGTTTTGCGCACATATTCGGCTTGATCTTTGCCGGATTGGTAATCGTCGTCCAAATCATCGAAAGGTACTTTTTCAAACTCGCCCGACGGGGTATAGACCACAGGGCCTGCGTAGGTTTGGTTGAAATAACCTTCGCCTTCCGGTTTGCTGTTGTCTCTCAGCAAACGGTACACGGCATCCAATTTCACCGGCGCGCCGCTATTGTTGGTTACGTCGTAACGCACGTCGATCAGATAGCTGCCTTTTGTGAAGGTGTAGATTTTATTGATGTTCAAGCCGGCGGTTTCGGGCGCGCTTAAACGCACTTCCACTTTGTCGCCGTTGAGGCTGTATTGTTTTTGCGGTACAGTAAATGCAATATCTTTCAACACGTTTTGGCCGTCTGAATTTAACAATTCGGACTGAGCCACATAAGTGTAGGCTTTGCTGTCGTTAAACAGCACGAAATCTTTGCTTTCATCGCTGCTGGCATTGTATTTCAACAAGGTCAGGCCGCGCAGATCGCCGGTTTTTTCATCAATCACCGCTTTAACCGTATCGGTTGTTACGGTAACCGGCACGGACGGCGTTAATGCGGCTGCAGCCGGAACTGCTTGGTTTGGCGCCGCTTGGTTTTGTACGGCCTGTTGCCGGGCAAGATTAGGTTTGGGCGTCGGGAACATCTGCTCCCACCCAAACAAAATCGCCGCTGCAATGGCGAAAAATATGACAAGTCTTTTAGTTTCCATAGAATATCCTAATGGTACTGTGAGTGTGCGACCCGCAAGCCGCCGCCTGTTTCAAAGTGGTTCGGGTCAAACTTTGAGCCCCAAGCCAAACAAGCACCGTTTGTTTCAGACGGCATTATATAAAAAACCGATAACGGCCGGCCGAACAATATTCCTACTGCACATCAAGGTACGGGATCATGCCCGCAGCCGCCCCACGGATGGCAACGGGCAATGCGCTTTAATGCCAGCCAGCCGCCTTTGAATGCCCCGTATTTTTTTACCGCTTCTACCGCATACTGCGAACAGGTCGGCGTATAGCGGCAACGCGGCGGAATCAGCGGGCTGACGGCATACTGGTAAAAACGGATCAACGCCAACAACAATTTGGCAGGTATGTTTTTGAGCTTCAGCATTTCCGCATCAGCCCGGCCAATTGCCGCCGGGCTTCATCGGCATTGCTGCGGTCGAACCGCTGGCGGACGCGAACCACAAAATCATACGGTGGCAAAGTTGTTTTGTGGCAACGGAACCATTCGCGTATTACCCGCTTCATATAATTGCGCTCATGTGCGCGTTTGGCGTTTTTTTTACTGACCACCAAGCCCAAACGGGCATGCGGCAAACCGTTTTCCGGCAGGAAAAACACTTGCAGCATCGGTGCGCTCCGTTGTTTTTTAAACGCAAAAACGGATGAAAAGTCATCCGTTTTCAATAAGCGGTAACGCTTGGCAAAGCCTTGGCTCAAGTTACACTGCCAAACGTTTGCGGCCTTTGGCACGACGCGCAGCCAAAACGGCGCGGCCGCCACGGGTTTTAGAGCGTACCAAGAAACCGTGGGTGCGTTTGCGGCGGGTAACGGAAGGTTGATAAGTGCGTTTCATGTCTGTTTCCTAAGTTTTTCAGAAAATTAAACCGCGAATTACACCTTAAATATCCGCTTTTGTCAATTAAAAAAGCAGCTTGAGACCTGTGCAAAACCCTTAAACGCAGAAGCAGCCCAAGAAACGGCGGCAAGGCGAGTGCAAACGTATCATTATAGATACGCAAGCAAAGGCGCGGCGCACAACTCAGAAAAGTGTCTCAGACACGAATTTACAAAAGTTTCAGGCTTGGCGCCGGTGTTGCGAAAATGGCGGTTGTGGATAATTTTCGGTATAATCCGCCGAATCTGTCCACCTATGCAACAGGCCGTCTGAAAAAATCAATAATTTATTGTTTAACAAAACTTTTTCACAGACTCCCTGTCGTTATACACAACCGCACATCAGGCAATCCACAATATGACGCTTGCAGAATTTTGGCCGCAATGCCTCCGCCGACTTCACGACACCCTTCCGATGCAACAGTTCCAAACCTGGATTGCACCGTTGACCGTTGGCGAAGAAAACGGCACTTGGGTGGTTTACTGTAAAAACCAATTTACCGTAAACATGCTCAAAAACAGCTTTTCTGCCGCCATCGAAGCCACGCGCGCAGAGTTGGCGCCCGACATGCCCGCCCTGCTGTTTAAAGCCGGAAACGGGCAAAGCTATGCCATCGCCCCGCAAGCAGATAAACAAGTTAACGCAACGGCGGCAAAGGTTTCAGACGGCCTCGACAGCCATACCGAAGCACCTACGATGCCGTCTGAAAACAAAGCGGCAACAGCCAGCAAACCCGCTTCAGCCAAAAGCGCCCAAGATATTTTGGCCGAGCGCATGAAGCATTTGCCCGCCGAAGGCAGCCGCAGCAAAAAAACCGTTGTAGAAAACAAACCCGCAGCCAAACCCAAAAGCGAACCTGCGCGTCCCAAAGAAGACCTCTACGCGCAAACCAACCTTTCATCCGACTACACTTTTGAAACTTTAGTAGAAGGTAAAGGCAACCGAATCGCCGCAGCTGCCGCACAATCTATTGCCGAAAACCCCGGGCAGGGCTACAACCCTTTCTTCCTTTACGGCAGTACCGGTTTGGGCAAAACCCATTTGGTTCAGGCCATCGGCAACGAGCTGCTGAAAAACAAACCCGATGCCAAAGTGCGCTACATGCACTCCGATGATTACGTGCGCAGCTTTATGAATGCCGTGCGCACCAACAGTTATGACGTATTCAAACAACAATACAAACAATACGACCTCTTAATCATCGACGACATCCAGTTTATCAAGGGCAAAGACCGTACAATGGAAGAGTTTTTCTATTTGTACAACCATTTCCACAACAAGAAAAAACAACTCATTCTTACCTGCGACGTATTGCCCACCAAAATCGAAGACATGGACGCGCGCCTGAAATCACGCTTTTCATGGGGGCTGACACTCGAACTGGAGCCGCCCGAACTGGAAATGCGCGTGGCCATTTTGCAGAAAAAAGCCGAAACCGCCGGTGTCGATTTAAACGAAGACGCCGCCTTTTTCATTGCCAACCTCATCCGCTCCAACGTGCGCGAACTCGAAGGCGCATTCAACCGCGTGAGTGCCAGCAGCCGCTTTTTAAACAAACCGATCGACATCGATTTGGCACGAAACGCCCTGCAAGACATCGTAGCCAGCTCGTATAAAGTGATTACCGCCGACCTGATTATCGATGCCACCGCAAAATACTACCGCATCAAGATGAGTGATATAGTAGGCAAAAAACGCACACGGAATATCGCCCGCCCGCGCCAGATTGCCATGAGCCTCACCAAAGAGCTGACCAATCTGAGCCTGCCCAGCATAGGCGACGCCTTCGGCGGCCGCGACCACACCACCGTGATGCACGGCGTAAAAGCCATAGCCAAACTGCGCGAAGAAGACCCCGAATTGGCGCAGGATTACGAAAAACTGTTAATTATTATCCAAAACTGATTAGCCCGAAGGGATGACCATGTTGATTTTACAAGCCGAACGCGATGCCCTGCTCAAACCCCTGCAAGCCGTTACCGGCATCGTCGAACGCCGCCACACGCTGCCGATTCTGTCGAACGTATTGCTCGAAAACCTTCACGGGCAAACCAATATTCTGGCTACCGATTTGGAAATCCAAATCAACACCTCCGGCCCCCACAGCGAAGCCGAAGACTTCCGCATCACCACCAATGCCAAAAAGCTGCAAGATATTTTGCGCGCCCTGCCCGACGGCTCGCTCGTCGCACTCGACTGGGCGCAAAACCGCCTTACCCTCAAAGCAGGCAAATCACGCTTTAACCTGCAAACCCTGCCCGCAGAAGATTTCCCCCTGATGAGCGTAGGCGAAAACGTGAGCGCCGCCTTTTCACTGCCGCAGGAAGCCTTTAAAAACATGCTTTCCCAAGTGCAGTACAGCATGGCCGTGCAAGACATCCGCTACTACCTCAACGGCCTGTTGATGCAGGTAGAAGGCGACCAACTGCGCCTGGTCGCCACCGACGGCCACCGCCTCGCCTATTCCTGCACCACCATCGACGCCGACCTGCCCAAAGCCGAAGTGATTCTGCCGCGCAAAACCGTGCTCGAACTCTTCAAACTGCTCAACCACCCCGCCGAACCGATTACCGTAGAGCTGCTCAACAACCAAGTACGCTTCCGCTGCAACGACACCGTGATCGTCAGCAAAGTGGTGGACGGCAAATTCCCCGACTTCAACCGCGTGATTCCGCTCGACAACGACAAAATCTTTTTGGTTAACCGCACCCAGCTGCTCGGCGCTCTCGAACGCGCCGCCATTCTCGCCAACGAAAAATTCCGCGGTGCCCGACTGCTGCTGCGCCCCGGCCTGTTGAGCGTTGTGTGTAGCAACAACGAGCAGGAAGAAGCCCGAGAAGAATTGGAAATCGCCTATCAGGGCGACGAACTCGAAGTCGGCTTCAACATCGGCTACCTGATGGACGTATTGCGCAACGTACACGCCGACGACATGCAGCTTGCCTTCGGCGACGCCAACCGCTCCACCCTGTTCACCATTCCGAACAACCCCAATTTCAAATACATCGTGATGCCGATGCGCATCTAATCCGTGTCTTGATTCAGGTTAGAAACATGAGGCCGTCTGAAAAATCATTTTCAGACGGCCTCATACTGTTCAATCTCTATCCGCTTCATTCACAACATACTTTTTGCAGTTTAGCCGTTATAATTACGCGCATCTTGAATGGGATAGCCTTATGAACAAACGTATTCTTATTTCATCTCTCACCTGCCTGATATTTGGCTTGATGTTTTCCTTTTCGGCAGCAGCAAATACATCGGTTCAGTCCAATCATACGGCTGCGAACAATCCAGCTATTGAAACACCAGCAGAATCAATCAAAACATCTGACATAATCGGAAAAAACGATTTAAAAGAACTCGAATTAAAGCTGCAAGAAAAAATACTGGCTACTGACCAAAAAGTGGTGGAAAACCAGCAGGAAACGATCAACTGGTGGCTGTCCTTTATTGCTATATTCGCAGCTATAGTAGGCATCGCAATTCCTTATATGGTATCTCGACGAGAAAAAGAAAAAATGCTTGCCGAATCCACGGCCATACTTAACCAAGCCAAAGAACACTCAGAGAAAGCACAAACCTTAGCCGCCCAAGCTAAAGAAAGCGCCTCAAATGCACAGGCACATTTAGATGAAATTCAGAGTTTCCACTCTCAAGCAAAAGAAAGTACAAACGAAATCGCCAAACTGTCTGAGCAAATGAAAAAATATAGCTCTCAAGCACAAGATAAAGAAAGCAAACAACAGAAAGAGAGCATCGAAGCAGCCAAAGATTTAGCGGAACACAACGATATTCCCCTCATCGAACAACTACGCGCCCAAGCTATCCTGCTATCTGACAAAGCTGATCAAAGCAAAATTTATCAAGACTATTTGCAAGCATTTTATGCTTGGCAGGCTGTACTACAACAAGATAATCAAGATGGACACGCTAACTTCAACGCCGGCCTTCAAGCGTGCTTTCTGTACGACAAAAGTAACCGCGACCAACAAGCCTACTGGTTTAAAGAAAGTGACGAACATTACAAAAAAGTTCTACAAGTTAACCCGGCTAGCGATGAGAGTGCAGAGAATATGGGAACTCTTTTCCATAAAGAAGCCTCCACCTTATTACAAGAAAAGAAAATAGATGAAGCAAAGAAACAATGGGAGCAAGCTGAAAAATATTATCAATATGCACTAGCTGTAAATCATAAAAGTTATTTAACGGTAAAAAACTGGTTGATACTTTTGCTCTATAAACATCTACATCTAAAAACTGACGAATTGCAACAAGCACGTTACTTAATAGACAAATTCTTAAATGATTATCCACAATTTGAAAATGAATTAGCATATATAAATGCCTGCTTATATGCGCTAGAAGGCAATACGTCTGAAGCAATCGCCCAATTACGCTTAGCACGACAGGAAAATGATTTGCCTGAAATAGCTAACATTAAAGAGGGTGAAGTTTTCAACAACATCCGCAACACCCCCGAATTCCAAGCATGGTTTAAAGAGGCTTTTCCCGAATCTTCTGCCGAAAGCTAACCATTCATAACCTTAAAGGCCGTCTGAAAACTTTTTCAGACGGCCTCTTCACATCTCTTGCGGGTCGATATCCACCGACCATCTTACCTTGCCGTCGCGGTACTGCTGCAACACCTGCACCCACAGGCTCACGGCGTGGTGTAGGTCTTTGCGGGAGGCGGATTCTAAAAACACTTGTGCGCGTTCGCGTTCGGCCAGCCGCGCCATCAGCATGGGCACAGGGCCGAAGGCGGATACGGTTTCGGGCAGCAGCGGTTGGGTAACGGCTTGGATGTCATTGAGAAACTGCACGGCTTCTTCGATTTTTACGGCATCGGCGCGGATGGCCGTCTGAAAACCGAAGGGCGGCATATTGAATGTTTGCCGTTCGTTCAGCTCGTTTTCGGCGAAGATGCGGTAATTTTGTGCCTTTACGGCGGCGAATACGGGGTGTTCGGGCAGTTGGGTTTGGATCAGCACTTTGCCGGCGGCTTCGGCGCGCCCTGCCCGGCCGGAAACCTGCATCAGTTCGGCAAACAGTCTTTCGGGGGCGCGGAAGTCGGCGCTATAGAGGCTGCCGTCGGCGTTTAATACGATCACGAGATTCAGCCGTGCGAAGTCGTGGCCTTTGGCGAGCATTTGGGTGCCGACGAGGATGTCGATGTCGTTGGCGGCGATGCGTCGGTATAAATCGGCCCAGTCGTTTTTGTGGGCGGTGCTGTCGCGGTCGACGCGGGCGACTTTGGCTTGCGGGATGAAGTTGCGCAGGGTTTCTTCGACGCGTTGGGTGCCGTGGCCGACGGCGGTGAGGTCTTGGTTACCGCATTCGGGGCATTTGTAGGGTACGGGCCGTCTGAAATCGCAATGGTGGCAGCGCAGTTGGCGGGCGCGTTGGTGCAGCACCATTTTGGCGGAGCAGCGCGGGCAGCCGAAGGTGTGGCCGCAGTCGCCGCAAAACAGGGCGGGTGCGAAGCCGCGGCGGTTGAGATACACCAGCGACATGCCGACTTGTTCGTGGTTGGTTTTGAGCAGTTTCAGGGCTTGCGGCGAGAAGCCGTTGTCGAGCGGCAGGCGGCGTACGTCTAAGATGTCGACTTGCGGCAGTTGGGCGGCGGAATGGGCGCGTTCGGTCAGTTCGAGCAGTTGGTATGCGCCGGTTTGCGCTTTGTGCCAGCTTTCCAAACTGGGGGTGGCGCTGCCGAGCACGATGGGGCAACTGCTTTGCCGTGCGCGCCAAACGGCCAAATCGCGGGCGTGGTAGCGCAGTTCGTTGTCTTGTTTGAACGAGGAATCGTGTTCTTCATCCACCACCACCAAGCCCAAATCGGGCAGCGGGGTGAACACGGCCAGCCGCGTGCCGATAATCAGTTTGGCCTGCCCGAGCATGGCGCGCAGATAGTCTTGCGTGCGTTTGCCTGCCGCGGTTTGGCTGTGCAGCACGGCGGTCGGCACATCGGCAAAACGGGCTTCCACGCGCTTGAGCAGTTGCGGCGTAAGGTTGATTTCGGGCAGCAGAAACAGCACTTGCCTGCCCGCCGCCAACACTTTGGCCATCACGTCGAAATAGACTTCGGTTTTGCCGCTGCCGGTGATACCGTAGAGCAGGAAAGGTTTGAAGGTATCGGAGGCCGCCTGAACGGCTTGCGCGGCGGCTTGCTGCTCGGTGTTTAATCGGTGTTCAGACGGCCTCAACACGGGCGCGGCAGCTTGGGCGGTGCTTATCCAGCCGTTTTCCGTCCATTCTTGCAACAATTTCGGCGCTTGGTTGTGGATGTGTTTCAAGGCCGCCATGCTGAGGCCGTCTGAAAACAAAGCCTGCCACAAGGCGTGTTTTTTGTGGAAACGCTCCGGCGGCGGAGTTTGCGCTTTGCCTGCGTCGTTCAAAGCATAAAACTGCGGCGGCTGCGGGGTTTCAACAGGCTTGGCTTCTTTCAAACCCAACGGTAGCGCGGTAAACACGGCCTGCCCGAGCGGATAATGGTAATAGCGCGAAGTGAACGCCAGCAGCTTGCACCAGCTTTCGGGAAACAGCAGTTCGTCGGTAAAGGCCGTCTGAACCGGCAGGATTTTCGTCGCGTCAATCTCCGGCGTTACGCCGTTCGCCCACACCACGCCGACAACGGGCTTGCCGCGAAACGGCACCACCACCCGACAGCCTTTGGGCAAGGCCGCCGGGTGGCCGTAGGTTAAGAGGCCGTCTGAAATGGGGATGTTGAGCGCGACGTGATGGTAGTTCATGCGGGTATTATAACCGAGGCCGTCTGAAAAGATTTCAGACGGCCTCGAACGGTTTGACGGAGGATGCACACTACACGCGGCTGCGGTTGGCATCTGCCAGCAAGGCCAGCAGCTCTTCGGTTTGTTCCCAGCCGATGCAGGCGTCGGTGATGCTTTGGCCGTAGCATACGGGTTTGTCTTGGCGGCCTTCTACCAAGTGGCTTTCCACCATCACGCCCATGATGTTGTTTTCGCCGTCGCGGATTTGCTGGGCGACATCTTGAGCCACTTCCATTTGGCGTTTGTAGTCTTTACGGCTATTGGCGTGGCTGAAATCAACCATCAGTTTGGGGGTAACGCCGGCTTGGGTAAGCTGTTCGGCGGCCGCTTTCACATGCTCGCTGCTGTAATTCGGCTCTTTGCCGCCGCGCAAAATCACATGGCAGTCGGGGTTGCCTGCGGTGTGGACAATCGCGGAATGGCCCGCTTTGGTAACCGACAGGAAATGGTGCGGATGGTTGGCCGCGCCGATGGCATCGATGGCGATTTTCAGGTTGCCGTCGGTGCCGTTTTTGAAACCTACCGGGCAAGACAAGCCGCTGGCCAGCTCGCGGTGCACTTGGCTTTCGGTGGTGCGCGCACCGATAGCGCCCCACGAAATCAGGTCGGCATAGTATTGCGGGGTAATCATGTCGAGAAACTCGGTTGATGCGGGCATACCCATATTGTTGAGTGTGAGCAACAGCTTGCGGGCTTGGCGCAAACCGAAGTTGATGTCGAACGTGCCGTCGAGATGCGGGTCGTTAATCAGCCCTTTCCAGCCGACGGTGGTGCGCGGTTTTTCAAAGTAAACGCGCATCACGATCAGCAGCTCTTTTTCGTATTTTTTACGCAACGGCAGCAAACGCTCGGCGTATTCGAGCGCGGCTTTGGGGTCGTGGATGGAACACGGGCCGATAATCACCAGCAGGCGGTTGTCTTCGCCGTGAACGAGTTTGGCCACTTCGCCGCGGGTTTGGTGCACGAGATCGGCGGCGTGATCGCTGATGGGGAGTTCGTAAAGGTGGGCAATCGGGGGGAGCAGTTCTTTTACTTCTCTGATTTTGACATCGTCTGTTTGGTGGCGTGGTGTCATGATTGTTCTTTTCTATGCAATGAATCAGGCTGCTAAGGTTAACGGTTCAGACGGCCTATGGCAAGGCTGAAAGTTTATTTTTAGCTATTTTATTGTGTAAATCTATGGATTTGTCTTTTATGGGAATTTAAATTTCTATTTAATTAAAATATTGGTATTTTATTTCAATTAAAACGCATTGATACATCAAGGCCGTCTGAATGCGTTTAAAGCATATCCACCGTGCCGCAGCAGGTGCGTTGGCGCCGCACCGTTTTTTTATCGGCTCATTTGAGCAATATCAATCTATTTTTGCACTAATCTGCCCTATCTTTATAAACTTTGCGGTCTAATAAGCGTTTATAGCCATCAACCCATTTTTAATACAAGGCAGCAAGCCGCAGTAAAAATTAAGTTGATCGACTTCATATCAAAAAAGCCTGCCGGTTGTTATATACTACACAACACTACATAACCAACCGGCACCCGCCGTTTTTTCAGACGGCCTGCAACCTTTCACCAACTTGCCTTAACCATTAGATTACCGATTGCCCGCACGCCTATGAACAAAGAGCTTCTGACCGCCATTTGGCAAGACCTTCAAGCCCATCAGATCAATACTTCGTCGCTGCACATGCGCGACTGGTTTCAGGCCGACCCTGCCCGTTTCGAGAACATGCACGAAACCCTTCACGGCCTCTTGTTCGATTACAGCAAAAACCGCATCAGCGAAGAAACCCTCGGCCTGTTGTGCCGCTTGGCCGATGCCGCCGGCGTGAAACAGCAGGCCGAAGCCATGCGGCGCGGCGATAAAATCAATCTCAGCGAAAACCGCGCCGTGCTGCACACCGCCTTGCGCCTTCCGGCCGATGCCCCCGCCTTAAACGTAGACGGCAAAAACGTGCTGCCCGATATCCACCGCGAACTGGAACGCGCCATCGCATTTGCCGAAAACCTGCTCAGCGGCACACATACCGGCGCCACCGGCAAACGCATTACCGATTTCGTCCACATCGGCATCGGCGGTTCCGACTTAGGCCCGCAACTTGCCGTTCAAGCCCTGCAACCTTACCGTAAAAACATACGCGTCCATTTCGTGTCGAATTCCGACGATGCCAATATCGCCCAAGTTTTGGCCGGCTTAAACGCCGAAACCACCGTATTCTGCGTAGCCAGCAAATCGTTCGGCACCCCCGAAACCCTGCTCAACGCCCATGCCGCCCGCACTTGGTTTAGAGAAAGCGGCCTGCGCGAAGCCGATATCGCCCGCCATTTCACCGCCATCTCCAGCGATGTGGCCGCCGCTCAGAATTTCGGCATCGCTGCCGACAACGTCTTTGCCATGTTCGATTTTGTGGGCGGACGTTATTCGGTGTGGTCGGCCATCGGCCTGCCCGTTATGGTGGCCGTCGGCGGCACGCAGTTCCGCAAATTCCTCAGCGGCGCACATGCGATGGACGAACATTTTTTCCATACCGGCTTCCGCCACAATATTCCCGTTTTGCTTGCCCTGCTCGGCGTGTGGTACGGAAACTTCTGCAACGCCTCGGGCCACGCCGTCGTGCCCTACAGCCATAACCTGCGCCGCTTCCCCGGCTATTTGAAACAGCTCGATATGGAAAGCAACGGCAAACGCCGCACCCTTCAAGGCGAAACCGTGAGCTGGCACACCGGCGGCATCGTGTTCGGCGAAGAGGGCGTGAACTGCCAACATGCCTTCTTCCAACTGCTGCATCAAGGCACGCGCCTGATTCCCGTCGATTTTATCGTTCCCATGCGCACCCCTTATCAAATCGGCCGCCAGCACCGCTTTACCGTAGCCAACGCTTTCGCACAGGCCGAAGCATTAATGCTGGGCAAAACATCAGACCAAGCCCACTCCGAACTGGCACACCTGCCCGAAGCGGAACGCGAACAACTCGCCCCCCACAAAGAATTTCCCGGCAACCGCCCCAGCAACAGCATTCTGATCGACGAGCTTACCCCCTTCAATCTCGGCATGTTGATGGCCATGTACGAACACAAAATCTTCGTGCAGGGCGTGATTTGGAACATCAACCCGTTCGACCAATGGGGCGTGGAATACGGCAAAGTCTTGGCCAAAAACATCGAACCCGAATTGGCACAGGCACGCCAATTGCAACACGATTCTTCAACCAACGGGCTGATCGGTTTTTACCGCCGCTGCACCGGCCATGCTTAGAGCGTGTGATTAACATACAAACAGGCCGTCTGAAAAACCGCTCCGGTTGTTCAGACGGCCTCGGCTTTAAACAAGCCCTGCTACCGCACGTCAAAACATGCTGGACAAATAATTTCCGCTTTCCGATAATTTGACACCCTTTTCAAAACCTGCGGATGTGGATGCAGTTCAAGGCGTAGCAGCACTGCGGGTGCAAACATATCATCTAGATAAGCAAACAAGCGGGCGGCACACAACGCAGAAATGTACCGCAGACGGCGGTTTTGCAAAGGTCTCAATCTGCCTTACCAACGGCAAAACAGGCACCCCGTCCGTTTACTGCCGTCCACCATTTATAGCCCATCAACTTAACTTTTACCACAGCGTTGCCGCGCCTTGGCGTCTGTCTGTACGGTCTGCGGTTTGCTGCTTTGTATTAAAAACAGGTTGATTGACTATGTAACCACTATCCAAAACCGTCCGATACCAAAGGAAAATAATGAAACTCAGCTCACTAACCACAGCCTTAGCCGTAATCGGCCTGAGCGCATGCAGCACTTTAGATGGCAAAAACCCTCACGAAATGGTCAGCCATTCGGTAGAACGCAGCCTGACCAAAGATTACAGCTACAACTTCCAAGGCGAAATCAAAGTTGCCTTTACCCCGTTCGATAAGGGCTACGCACCCGAACCGGCCGCAAAAGAAAAAGCCGCTGCCGATCTGGCCACCGGCCTTGAAGCCGCATCAGAAGCCGCATCAGAAGCCGCATCAGAAGCCGCATCAGAGGCAGAGGCTGAAGCAGAATTTGAAGCGGAAGCCGAAACAAACGCCGCATCCGCAGTAAACGCAGCAGAGTTTGCCGCAGACTATACCGAACCTGAAGAAGCAGCCGGCAGCGAATATTCAGACGGCACCGATAGCGAAAACAACGGCGACGATTACCGCGCCGCCGCTTTCGTGATGAACACCATAACGCCGTCGCTGCTGACTGCCATGCCCTCAAGCAGCAATAATATCGGCAGAAAAGCGGCAGACTACCTCTACGAACGCCCGGCCATAACGCGTTACCTTGAAAATGCCCGTATCAAATATTCCGGTGCGTTGGATTTAAGACGCAAAAAGCTCGAACTCACGCCCGAATTGTCACTGGTTAACCGCAATGAAAGCACCCGCATCAGCATGCCCATGCTGCTCGACGGCGAAGAGATGAGCATCATTGTCGATCTGCCCGCCTCCATCCCCGCGGCTCTCAATCTGATTGCGCCCCCTGCTTTACGCGAGCGTTTGATTCACGAACCGATTTACCTGAAGCTGTCTGATGTAGACGAATTAATCAGCGACAGCAGTAAAGAAATACAGGATTCACCGAAAAACTATCCGCTGAAAACGGCGACCAAAGCCATGTTCATCGCCGCTTACCGCGCTTATGCCGATATTCCGCCGCAGTATTACCGCAGCCTGCCGCCCGACGAATACACCAAGCAGGCCGGCGGCACATACCGCATCCACTACCTGATGGACAATGAATTCGAGAAACGCTTAACGCAGGCCATGAAAAAACATTTTTCACAAGAATTCAACCGCTTGCAGAAAGAAAAACCCGAAACAGCGGTCAGCAAAGAGAAGTACGAACAAACCAAAAAGCTGCTTCTCGGCGTATTTGACAGCCTTAACGACACCGTCCGCTTAAACGGCATCGTAGGCATGCCCATTTCATCCGATTGGTATCTCGATAAAAAGGGACGCTTGGTCGGTATGCGCCATTATGTGCAAATCAACGGCGAATTACAGGCACTCAATATCGATTCGGTTCTCTACATGAACCGCTTCGGCAAACCGGTGTTTACCTTTAATCCCGACAAAACCAAAACCATCGGCCTGATGGACATAATTAAGGCATTTAAGGGCAATAGCGACGATATAAACGATGAAAAAACCGCCGATATTCCCGACAGCGAAGACCAAGAGCCGTATAAAATCTACGAGCATATCGAACGTTAAGCCCGCTTTACTCCGCTGATTCGCATAAAAAACACCTGCCGCAGGCCAAACCTGAGACAGGTGTTTTTTATATGTGCTTCTATTATGCCTTTTTCGGATAAAACTGCACCGGGCTTTCCCCTTGCGGCAACATCAGTTTTTTCACGGCATGGCCGAACACCGTTTCCAGCGTAATCGTTAATTCGCCTTCTTGGGCAAATACTGCTTCCACCGCTGCCCGCGCCGCAGCTTCATCGCCAAACACCAGCGATGCCCACAACCCCAAAGTATCCATATCCTGCCAAAACGTCTCTGCCCAGCGGTAATGCAACTCCAGCTTGGCCGTATCCATTACCGGATCGTAAAAACCGTGATGAAACAGCATATCGCCCAAATCGTGCATATCGAACAACATCGGCGTTTCCACTGCAATACCTTGCGCTTTCAGACGGCCTGCCAACCCGCCCAAAGTATCAATACCGAAATGGGTAAAAAACAGCAAACCGTTGGTTTTCAAAGCACGCGCCCAGTTTTCAAACACCGGCACAGGCTCTTTCGCCGTGATCAAGGCCAAATTCGCCCACAACATATCCGCCGAAGCTTCGGGCAAAAGCTGGCCGACAGGCTGGCAGTGCTGCACCACCTGTTTGCCCGTCAGCTTCTGCCACAAACCCGATTTACGGGCTTTGGCTGCCGCTTCCAAAAAATCAGGGCGCGGGTCGTATTCCGTAAAAGCGGCTTTGGGATAACGGGCGGCAAGCAGGCTGCGGCTTTCATCTGCATCGGCACCCACCAAAATAATCTGCTGCGGCACGTCGCGCACCAACTGCAAGCGTTCATCGGTATTTCGGGCAAGATAACGGTGTATCTGCCAACGGTCGGAAGCATTCATATTTTTAGCCGTCAAATGAAGTGAAGAAACCATCTCACCCGCGCAACAACCCGCCCTACTCTGTCAGCAGCTTTCGCGGGAGCGGATAGGTTATTAAGTAAGCGTTTTACTATGGGATTGTGTAAACAAAATAACAGGCCGTCTGAAACATTTCAGACGGCCTTTCCAATATAGTTAATCCACTTACTTTAATACAAGGCAGCAAGCCAACAGCACAGGTAATACGGAACCGATTCTGTTGCCGCTTCTGCGGCTTACATCATCGTTCTCTTTGAGCTTAAGCACCGCAACGCCGTAGTAAAAGTTAAGGGGATTAACTTATAGTCTGTTATTGATTCCAGTTCGGTGGCGCATATTCTACCCGATTTCCCGCGCCGCACCGAATATAAGCCGCATCACTCCGGCGTCATGAAATACGCTTTAATCCAAGCCAAGCTTTCGCGCACGATTTTACGCAGATAGCCGCTGCTTTCTTCATCACATTCGGCTTTTCCCGAATAAGCCTGAATCGTTTTGGTATCCTGCCATTGGCGGCGCGCCAGCCATGACGCACGTTTGAGATGGTAGTCGGCACTGACCAGCACCACGCTCGAATTGTTCGACAGCGCAATCGAGCTGAACAGAATGTTTTCATAAGTGTTCTCGGATTTGGTTTCCGTTAGGATATGCGATTCGGGCACGCCCAACTCTACCGCAATCGCTTTCATGTGCCGGGCTTCGTTGCTGCCGTCGCTGTCTGTGCCGCCGCTAACCACCAGTTTGGTTACTTTACCCTTATGGTAAAGCTCCGCCCCCGCCGCCACGCGCGAACGCAGGCAGGGGTTGGGCTTGCCGTTTTTATAAACAGAATTGCCCAACACCAAGGCGGCATCGGCCGGTTGGATTTCATCTAAGGTAATATAACGGAAAGACAAAGCCGACACATGCACCCACATCAGCAGCACCAGCCAAATCACAGCCAACACCGCAGGCACATAAAGCAACATAATACGTTTTTTACTCATGCATTATTCAGAAAGGGTTTGTTGATGATTCCCGCGCATACGGCATGGTTATTATTTGCGTAACACTTTACCGCAAAGCGGTGTGCAAAAAAGGCAACAAACAAAAATGTGTGTAAAAATCGCCCAAACAAGCCGTATGATGGCGCAAGCTTACCAAACACAACCCTTAACGGTATAAAACTTAGACACCAGCGGTTGAAAACCCCGCCAAACGGGTATATCTTGCGGCGGTTTTCTATTAATCCGGTTACAGATACAACCAACCGTTTGTTCACAAATAATAACCTTTGAAAATCATCACAAACAAGATAATTTAAACAGGAGTATAATGCGCAGCCTAAAATACCCAAACGGAATAATATTGCAACACAACCGCCGCAGGGTGTTTTGCACAGGTCTCAGCCACACAAACGTCAATCCATACATATATATATATAAAGGTATAAAGGCAATCATATGAATAACACCCTTGCCAAAGTTACCGCCCGTCTCAACGAATGCGGGCAAACCGTTACCTGCGCCGAATCGTGCACAGGCGGCTTACTTTCTGCCGAACTCACCAAACTGCCGGGCAGCTCCGCATGGTTTCATGCCGGCTTCGTTACATACAGCAACGAAGCCAAACAACAGCTTTTAGGCGTGAAAGACAATACCTTGGCTTTTTACGGTGCGGTGAGCGAAGAAACCGTGCGCGAAATGGCCTTGGGCGCATTGATTGCCGCCAAAGCCGATTTTGCCCTCAGCATTTCCGGCATCGCCGGCCCTACCGGCGGCAGCGAAGAAAAACCCGTCGGCACGGTTTGGTTCGGATTGGCAGCCAAACAGCGCATTTGGGCGAAAACCGCCTTGTTCGACGGCGACAGAGACAGCATCCGCGCCCAAGCCGTACAATTCGCGCTGGATTTTCTGTGCGAAAAAATCGAAGAAGCTTGAATATGTAGCCAAACTACTTAAGCAACCAAAGAAGCAACCAACAATGCCGTCTGAAACCGGCAAAACAAACAATCCGCCCCTATATCGGATATAGGGGCGGATTGTTATCGTGAATCCGTTTAAAAATGGTACGCAACCGATTCTTCTGCCGTTAACGGCCGTAAACAGCCAGCTTGCGTTTGATTTCGGGCAAAGCGGCCAAGGCAGCCTGTTCGCCCAACTTGATGGCCTGTGTTTTTTGATCGAAACCGCCCACCGAACCGAGATGTTGCACGTTGGGCTTAATCACCACATCGGCTTTACCCAATTCGTTCTGCAAAGCGGCCGCGCTCATGATGTTCAGGCTCTGATCAAGATAAGCGAAAAAGCCGGCATCCGAAAGCTTGGCCGGTTTGGCCGAAATATCCACCGCTATCACAAAGTTTGCCCCCATATTTTTCGCCGCCGTTACCGGTACGGGAGCCGATAAACCGCCGTCTACATAATGGCGGCCGCCGATAACCGCAGGCTGGAATACATTGGGAATGCTCACCGAAGCCCTTACCGCCTGCCCGGTATTGCCGCGGTTAAACGTAACCATTTTGCCGGATTCCAAATCGGTAGCCACTGCCGCAAACTTAACCGGCAGGTTTTGCAGCGGGCGGTTGCCGACCTTACGGTTGATGTAGTCTTGCAGCTTTTGGCCCTTGATAAAGCCGGTGGTGGAAAGCGTTAAATCCACCAAATCGGTTTTACCCAAAATCTCGGCCTCCAGTTCCAATCTGTCGGGCGACATCCCGCTCGCGTACAGGCTGCCCACAATCGAACCTGCGCTGGTGCCCGTAACCACTTTAACGGGAATATTGTTGGCTCTCAAAACTTTAAGCACGCCGATGTGCGCAAAGCCTTTTGACGCTCCGCCGCCCAAAGCCAACCCTACCACGGCTTTCGGTTTGGCTTGGCCAACCGGCTTGGCAGGCCGCCCCGGAGCTTTATCGCTTGCACATGCAGCCAGCACCAATGACACGGCCGCAACCAACACGACACGGCGGGTATCGCGAATAAACTTAAATTGGGATACGGCGTTGCCGCGCCTTTGCGTACTGTCGGTACTGCCTGCGGCTTGTTGCCTTGCATCAACAATCGGTTTGTTTGCTGTATAACGTTTATCCATATGTTCAGACGGCATCATTGATAAAAACCTGATTATTGTATAGCAAATAAACCGATTGTTGATACAAGCCCGCCGCAGCCAGAACAGGCAAAGAAGACAAAGCTGCCATACATTCAGGCCGTCTGAAACGGGCTGAAACCTTTTCAGACGGCCTGCATAAATCAGCCTCTATTTAAACCAAGATTTGATTTTTTGAAACAACGACATGCTTTGCTTATCGAAGCCGTTTTCCACCGCTGCCGCAATCGGAGGCGCTTCGCGGTGTACGGGCAAAGCACCGAAACTTTGCGCCACAGGCATGATTTCGATACTGTTTACATTCATGTGTGCGGGGCGTTGGTAAAGCCACAAAGCGGTGTCGGCAATATCTTGCGGGCGGATAAACTGCACGTTTTCATACAGTTGCGCCGCCCGTTCGTTATCGCCTTTGAAGCGTATGTTGGAAAACTCGGTATCGCCGCACAAGCCCGGTTCGATGTTGCTCACACGCACGCCGGTGCCGGCCAAATCGGCACGCAGATTCAGGCTGAATTGGCGCACATACGCTTTGGTTGCGCCATAGACATTGCCGCCGGGATAAGGATAAGTGCCGGCAATCGAACCGATGTTGATGATATAGCCGTTTTTGCGCTCCACCATAAACGGCAGCACTTTGCGGGTAAGATAAGAGAGGCCGACGATATTGGTTTGAATCATGGTTTGCCAATCGGAAAAATCGGCCTTGTGCGCCGCATCCAAACCCAAAGCAAGGCCGGCATTGTTGATCAGGCAGTCGACCGACGCAAACGGTTCGGGCAGATTTTGCAAAGCCGAATCAATCGAATCGGGGCGCGTCATATCCATTTCAAGCGGCAGAAAACGCTCTCCGAACTCCGCATGCAGGGCTTGCAGTTTTTCTATGCGGCGTGCGGCACCCACCACATGGTAGCCCGCCGCCACAAACGAACGGCACATTGCCTCGCCGAATCCGGCCGATGCGCCGGTAATCAAAATGGCCATGGTTATTCTCCTTGCTTATCACTCTTTATTGATTCGGGTATGATACTGAATAATCCCAACAATATTACCACACCGAAAGGAACACATTATCATGAATACCCGAATCACTTATGCGGCTTTGGCGGCCGCAGCACTATTGAGCCTTGCCGCCTGCGGCGCACCCGAACCGGAAGTGGCCAAAGGGCCGATTTCCGAGGCACGCACCACCGCTTTCAAATCCATGATGCCTAACTTCAGCAGCATGGGCAAAATGGTTAAGGGCGATGAGCCTTATGAAGTGGAAAAATTCAAAGCGGCGGCGGCAACTTTTGTAGAAGAAAGCAAGAAGCCGTTTGAACATTTCCAAAAAGACGAACAGGGCGACGGCGACACCTTGCCGGTAACGTGGGAGAAACCGGATGAATTCAAAGCGGCGGAAGAAAAATTTTTCGCGGCCGTTGCCAATCTGAATGACAAAGCCCAAGGCGGCAATTTGGAAGAAATCAAAGCGGCTTACGGCGAAGTGGGCGCCAACTGCAAATCCTGCCACGATGTGTTCCGCCGACCCAAATAAATATCAAAAAAGCATCAGGCCGTCTGAAAATCTGTTTTCAGACGGCCTGATGCTTGTGTAAAAGCCCTCTAACTCGAACAGCTCACGCAAATGCTTTCCGCCCATTGCGGCGGCAGTTCGGCAAAATCGGCAAACTCTTTGCGCTCGACAAACGGATTCTGCATACAGCGGTGCAGGCGCTCGATTTCGCGGAAGTCACCGCTTTTTGCCAACTGTATCGCCTGCTCCAGCAGATAGTTTCGCAACACATACAGCGGGTTGACGGCATTCATCCGTTCGGCGCGTTCGGCGGGGTTGCTGTTTTCCGCCCGCAGCCTGCCGCGGTAACGGCCTATCCACGCGGTAAACGCTTCGGTGGGGCCGTGGAACAGTGCCAATAGTTTTTCGGGCAGCGGTTCGCCGTGGACATTGCCCACTTCGCTCAAGTATCGGAAAAACAGTGTGAAATCGACTTTGCGGCTTTGCAGGGCGGTAAACATATCGGCCACCAGCTCGTCGTCGCCTTTTTCTTCCGTTTGCAAACCGAGTTTCGCTCGCATTTTGTTCAGATAGGCCGTCTGAAACATATCGGGAAAGCGTTCCAACTCTGCCACCAAATCGTCTTGCGGCACCAGCGGCAGCAGACACGAGGCAAAGCGCGACAAGTTCCAATGCACCACATACGGCTGCTCGTTGTAGGCATAGCGGCCGCCGGTGTCGGAATGGTTGCACACATGGCGGCGGTCGTAAGCATCGAGAAAACCGAACGGGCCGTAGTCGATGGTCAGCCCCAAAGCCGACATATTGTCGGTGTTCAACACGCCGTGGCAAAAGCCGACGCTCTGCCATGCGGCCACCAGCTCGGCGGTGCGGCGGGAAACGGTTTCAAACAAGGCCAAATAAGGCTGGTCTGCTTCGCGGCATTCGGGGAAGTGGCGGTCAATCAGAAAATCGGCCAACACGGGCAGGTTGTGATGTTGGCCGGTGTGATACATGTATTCAAAATGGCCGAAACGGATAAAACTCGGCGCAATGCGCGTAACCACCGCCGCCGTTTCGGCTTCTTCGCGGTAAACGGCATCGTTGCTGCCCGTAATCGCCAGCGCGCGCGTAGTAGGAATGCCCAAGCCGTGCATGGCTTCCGAGCACAGATATTCGCGGATGCTGGAGCGCAACACGGCGCGGCCGTCGGCAAAACGCGAATAAGGCGTTTTGCCTGCGCCTTTAAGCTGCCATTCCCACGAAAGGCCGTCTGAACCTGCCGAGCCGCCGATTAACACCGCGCGACCGTCTCCCAACTGGCGCACATACACGCCGAACTGGTGGCCGCTGTACACCGTGGCAATAGGCGCGGGGTCGTATTGTTTGGCACTGCCCGCCAGATAAAGCAGGTTGTCGGCGTTATCAAAAATTTCAGACGGCCTCAAACCCATTTCTTCCGCCAAAACATGATTTTGCGCCACCCAATACGGTTCGCCCAACGGTTCGGTGCGGACGCGGCTGTAAAACGCTTCCGGCAATCGGGCAAATGCGGGCGGGTTTAAAGGAAGTGTGTGCGGCATGGTTTTATCCTTATCTTGATGTTTGCAGAAGCATACGCCGAACTTCATTCTCAAACAATCACAACGGGCATATTCAGACGGCCTCAAAGCAATGCGGCAAGCATCAAGCACAATTGAAGCGGATTCCCTATCTACATCTCTGCCACATCGGCTTGGCGGTCGTAACCTATCCTTTCGTTTGTAAAAAATCCCCGTTCGGGAAACAAAAAAGATAAAAAATACTCTATAAACGATAATAGAAATAAGTTTTATTTATAGCTTAACCTCTTCCTACCTTCAAACCGGATCGGGATTTTACAGATAGCTGCACCGAAGCAAATGGGAAGCACCAACAGGAGTGATCATGAAAACATACCCCTTAAAAACCATTGTCGTCTGCCTGAGTATCGCATGGAGCAGCCCCTATTTGCGGGCGGCGGGAGAAAGCCCCCAAACAGCAAACGAAGCCACTTTAGGCACGGTAGAAGTAAAAGGATCGCGCACTACTAAAGACGAAAAAGGGCGCAACCGCGTATATGCCCGCGAAGTGGTCAACCTCTACAAAGGCAAACAAGAAGTAGAAACCTTCAAAGGCAACACCGTATCCGACCTATTCAGCGGTTTGGTCGGCGTATACAGCGGCGATGCCCGCAACAGCGGCGCACTCGACCCCAACATCCGCGGCGTACAGGGGCAGGGGCGGGTGCCGGTAACCATAGACGGCACCGAGCAGGCCATTACCGTATGGCGCGGCTATGCCGGTACCAACAACCGCAATTATGTCGACCCCAATATCATCAGCAGCGTTTATATTGAAAAAGGCCCTTCATTCAGCCGCGATGCCAAAAGCGGCATCGGCGGTACCGTTGCCTTAAAAACCATCGATGCCGACGACATTGTGCCCGAAGGCCAAAAATACGGTTTTGAGTTTAAAGCCGAAACCTCCACCAACTCCATCAAACCGCGCCAAAACGCCTACGAAAAATCGGTAGATTACCGCACCCTGCCTTATCCCGAAGTCGCCACCGGCGGCATCTGGCGCGTCATGTTTGACGACAGCGACCGCGTTGACCAGCGTTTCGGCGGCCGCAACAAATTCTTTGAAGACAAAGCCTACCGCATCGCCGCCGCCACCAAGCAGGAAAACTTCGACGCCATGATCGCCTATGCCTACCGCAATAAAGGCAATTATTTTTCCGGCAAAAAAGGCGCGCAACGCTACGGCTACATCGGGCCGTGGACACAAGAAACTTTAGACGAACTCAAACGCCGCCAAGAAGAAGCAGCGGAACGGGGCGAAAAATTCTGGGGTAGTGAAAATATGCTGGGCGCACCCGATATCGCCAACATCGGCCTGTTTTACCACCCCGGCGGAGAAGTGAGCAATACCTCGCTCCAAACCAAATCATGGGTGGGCAAAACCACTTTCCGCCTGCCTAACCGCCAAACCCTCAAACTCGGCCTGCGCCACACCGATACCGTATTCGGCGAAGTAATGCCCTCGCGCATTATCGGGCCGATTTCCTGGGATGCCAAAGTGCTCAACAAAATCGCCGAATGGCCCGACGCCAAAGTAAAACAGAAATCCTACAACATCGATTATTCATGGAAGCCCGAAGGCAACCGCTGGATAGATTTTGATGCCACACTATGGACAACGCGCACCAAATCGAAAACCAACACCGCCGGCGGCTCGCCGGGCGATACTCTCTATGAAGACCGTGTTTTCCAACGCGCCCGCGATGAATACCTCAGCTGGCAGTCATACACACCTGCCGAGCGGCAAGAGCTGCTCAATGCAGGAGTCGAACCACCCAAACCCCCGGCCATCACCACCCCCAACATCAACGGCCGCTTCAATACCGTAGAAGGCCAAGCTTATTATTCAAACAACAAGCGCACCGGCTTTCATTTTTCCAACCGTATGAAATTGAACAACAAACTTTCACTCACGGTATTAGGCGATTTTCAAAACGAAAAACTCAATTCCCGCGACAATTTTTCAGCAGAATTAGCCGACGGCGGCAGAAAATACCGGAATGAACTCGACAACGATATCCTTCGTCCGAATTACGAGCTGAACCAATTCGGCGTACCGCGCAACGGCAAACGCCGCGAATACAATCTGGGCTTCAACTTCAAATACGACCCCTTCCACTGGCTGAGCCTGACCGCAGGTGCACGCTATACCAACTTTTCGATACAGGATCACAGCAAACAGCTTGAAACAGGGCGGGATAAATACGGGCATCCGCTGCTGATGAACAGGGGGGTGTTATATAGTTTTCATCGTGTAGCTACTGCAAAAGAATACCAAGACCATCTGAATGCCGAAAAAATTCTTGAAGCGGGTTTGGCAGACGACTTATCCAATGAAGATGAATATTTCAAAGCACAAGATATATACAACAGGGTTAAAGTAGATAACGGCGTAGCCTTGTTGGATTACAACGAAATCGGCCGCCAGAAACAGGGCGGCAACCGCGAAGCAGAAGCTTTATGGAAAGAAAACCAATATTATTGGCTGAAAGATGCTTCCGGCCGCCTGAATATCAAAAACAACCCGCTCTTAAACGGCAGCATTCCCGACCTGTACGCATGGGTTCCCAATGCCGCCTACAACCCCGCCGACCCAAGCAGCCCGCGTTTGGTTCAGAAATATACCGCCGGCGGTTCCGAATATAAAACCGAAATGACCGATGCCGAACGGCGGCGGGCGCAAAAACAGGGCGGTAGCGGCTGGGTTCCCGCATTTTCCGCCACCGTAAACTTTACCGACAAAGCCCGCGCCTACCTGCGCTATACCGAAGCCCTGCGCTATCCCAGCATCTTTGAAGGCACCTACGGTTTTTCAACCGCCGCCGGCACCTTTGCCCGCGCGGGCTACGGCTGGAAACCCGAACACGCCAAAAACTGGGAAGTGGGCTATATCCACGACCTGACCGGGCTGCTGCCCAAAATGCGCCATGCCGATTTCCGCATCAACTATTTCCGCAACAAAACCGAAAACGTGATTGACCGCGACCAAAACCTCGAATTCGAGCAGTTCGACAAACTCACCCGCAGCGGCATAGAGCTTCAGGCGCGTTTCGATACGGGGCGTTTTTTCGGCGGCTTGGGGGTGTTGCGCAATCTTAAAAATGAAATGTGCGACAACTCTTTCAGCATCATTTCAGAAAATGATTACATCTCTAACTACATCAAAACGGGTAAATTTTTGGGTGCACCCAATTGCAATCACGGCGGGTTGAGCGATTCAGGCTATCTGGCAAGCGCGCTTCAGCCGCGCTGGTCGATTGATGCCGATTTGGGCGGGCGTTTCCTGCAAAACAGGCTGGAAGCGGGCTTGCGCCTGCATTACCACAGCCGCATCTACCAAAGTCGGAAAGATGCTTGGTGGCCGTATTTCCACGGGCGTAATAGATTACTGATAGAAGATGGGCATGAAAACCCCAATCTCAGCCCCGCAGCCGACGATATGCGCTGGCAGCCCGTTGCGGTATGGGATGCCTACCTGCGCTATAAAATCGGCAAAAACCTGACTGCCGAGTTGGTAGGTACCAACCTGACCGACCGCTATTATCTCGACCCGCTCAGCCGATCCTACCTGCCCGCACCCGGCAGGGGCATCAGAATCGGCATCAGCGGCAAATTCTAACCGCCTTTGCCTTTGAGGCCGTCTGAAAACCGCAGGGCGGGCATTTTTGCCCGCCTTTTTCCACTATTGAGAAAAGGCCGAGACCTTTGCAAAACTCCCAGATGTGGATGCAGTTCAAGGCGTAGCAGCACAGCGAGTGCAGACATATCATATAGATAGGCAAACGAGCGAGCAGCGCACAACGCAGAAATGCGCCGCAGATGGGGGTTTTGCAAAGGTCTCAGGCCGTCTGAAAAAACATCATCGAATACATACAAGGAAATCCGCCCGAAACGGCGTTATCGCGCAGAAAAATATCTGTATGGCAATTATTCATTATAAATCATATAAATAATATTACTTTTTATTTGCAAATATTATTTAGATAAGTATAATCAAAATACCTTTAAAGCATCTGTTTATACCGTTTGTCTGAAACTGCTTTTCAGACGGCATCAAACACGGGCGCGTGGCAGCTTATCCCCAAAATGCCCGACCATTCCCACTTAGGCCGCCTCTCTTACGCCAAAGCGGGCAACCATGATGTGTATTTCGGCGATTGGGCCAATGTGCCTTCCGGTGCAAAAGCCGATACCGCAGGAACCAACTACACTGTGTTCTATAGCGGCACGGGTAAAACCGCCAAAATGCCTACCAGCGGTAAAGCCACTTATGCGGTTAAAGGCATCAATAACCATGTGAAACAAGGTACTGCGGTATTGACCGGCAACCTGACAGCCGATTTCGGTACTAAAAAGCTTAACGGCACCATCGCCCGCAAAGATTTGAGCATAGCTATCAATAACGCTACCATCAATACGGCACAGGCTTCATTTGGCGGCAAAGGTACGGCTAAAGCCAACAATAGTGTAGTGGGCGAGACCAAAGGCCACTTCTTCGGCAATCAGGCTGCAGCATTGGCAGGCGTAGCGGATTTCGGTAAAAACCACAAATTTAACACCGCATTCGGCGGCACGAAAAAATAGTCACACACAATGAACGACTCGAACAGCGGGCAGCAGCCCGTAAGCTCTGCCCGCGCACGAACCCGATACCGACCCAACCTATAAAAAAGCAGTCAACACCGCCTTTTTGTTTGCCGACCGATTTATGAAACCCACTTCCGCCTTGTTCCGATTTTCTTTCTATTTAAGCCGAGCCTGCCTCGGTATTTGCCTTTTTACCCTGCCCTTTTATTCCTTTGCAGACCGTGAAGACCGCCGCATACAGCTCAATCAAAGCGTAGAATCCCGCAAACAGCAGCAGGAACACAATATCGTAGGTAGCGAAAATATTGCTTATGGAAGCGCAAGTAGTGAAGGCGAAGATATTTTTATGTCCTTAATGCAAGCGGTTAACGCACAAGATGAAGCGGAAACGGCAAGGTTGCTTGCGGTTTACCAACAGCAGCCCGACTATGACCCCGATATGGTGATATTCGTTAAGGCCAATCAGGCCGTTTTCCGCAATGATATGAAAGAGGCTGTTGCACTGTACCGGCAAGTTTATGAGCGCAATCCCGGATTTGTGCGTGGCAAGCTTGATTTGGCGCGTTTACTGTTTATAGATAAGCAAAACCGTGAAGCCGCGGCTTTGTTTTCAGATATCTCCGTGCCTGAAGTTCCCGAAATCAACCGTAAAATTACGGTTTTCAAAGATGCGTTGGCAAACCGCGAGGCATGGCACGGCTCGGTTTCGCTTGGAGCGGGCTATGAAACCAATCTCAACCGTTCTTCGGAAAGCACTGTTTGGAGAGAACAGACACTCTGCGGTTTCGGTTCGGACGGCCAGCCGATTTTAGACAGCAACGGCGAATTATCCTGCCGCACCGAAAAGCTGCCCGCTTATTCTCCCGATGCGGTCGATGGTAAGGTTTGGATATATGAAACAGCGGCAAACAAACGGATTTCACTAAAAGGCCATCACGGTATCCAACTCAATGCCTTTGCTCTCGGCCGTCTTTATCCGAACCACGCAGCATATAGCGAACACAACACAGGACTAAATCCGACATATAGTTTTACCAATAAAAACAATACATTCACCATAGGCCCTTTGTGGCAGCACAATTGGGAAGGAGGCCACTTGCAAAGCAGTAACATGGGCATCAGCACTTCTTTCAACCGCGAAGTATCGCCCAATGCTTTTCTCGGCATACAGGCAGAGCATAAATACGACCGCTACCGCGGACAAAACTTGCGCCATTTCAACGGCCCACAAACCTTGCTGTTTGCCAACGGCGTTTACGCCCTGCCGAATAACTGGACAATATTCGGCGACTATGATTATCTGCGCAAAAACAGCCGTGAGGCCGTCGATTCATACCGCCGCCACGGTGTGCGTTTCGGCATCAACAAACATTTCGGCTCAGGTATCGACACTACTTTGCATACCATTTGGCGCAGAACGGCTTATCAGGACTACCATGCCTGGTTGGAAACACGCCGCAAAGACCGCGAGCGGATTTACCAGCTGGACGTCAAATTCAACCGCCCTTCTCTGCGCGGTTTTACACCGATATTCAGTTTCAAACATACCGATAACCGTAGCTCATCTTGGGTAAACCGCTATAAGCGCAACGAATTTGTATTCAAAACGGAATACAGTTTCTAAATTCTCCTCTTCGGCAAAGAGGCCGTCTGAAAAAGCCTTTTCAGGCGGCCTCAACCACATGTGCAGATATAAAAAACCTATTAAAAACAATAAACCGCCCATATTGAAAAGCGTGCTGTGTTATAATGCGCGGCTGTCTTACTCACTCAAGAAAAAAACAAAAATGAACATGCGTAATGTCTTTACCGTTTTGATTTTATTGTGCTCCTCGCTTACTTGGGCGCAACGCACCGTTCCTACCGAAATGGACGTGGCCGTATTGAAGCAGGTGAATTATCCTCAGGTTGTGTTGAGCAACGGCGGTTTTCCGTGGTTGAAAATCCTCACGCTGGGCTGGCTCGATAATAATGTTTCTGCCTTCAATACCACCCACGACCTGCGCATCAAAGACGAGCGCAACCGTTTTATCGTTCGCGGCAAACTGATGTTGCATCTCGGAAAAACCGTAGCCGTGCGCCGTAACGATGCGGGCAATATCACCGAAATCTGGGTGCTGACCGATGCCGAGCAGAAAGCATTCGAGCAACGCGCCGCCACCCTCCAACCCTAATCATTCTCTCATCCGCAACAAACATGAAAAAAGTATTTATCCGCACCTTCGGCTGCCAAATGAATGAGTACGACAGCGAAAAAATGCTGTCGGTGCTTGCCGAAGGCGACGAGCTGGTGCAAGTCAGCGAGGCCGAAGAAGCCGACATTATTCTGTTCAACACCTGCTCCGTGCGCGAAAAAGCGCAGGAAAAAGTGTTTTCCGACTTAGGCCGCATCAAACCTTTAAAAGCCAAAAACCCTAATTTAATCATAGGGGTGGGCGGCTGCGTTGCCTCTCAGGAAGGCGAAGCGATTGTGAAACGCGCGCCTTATGTAGACGTGGTGTTCGGCCCGCAAACCCTGCACCGCCTGCCGCAGATGATTGTGGATAAAGAAACCACCGGCCTCTCGCAAGTGGATATTTCCTTCCCCGAAATCGAAAAATTCGACCATCTGCCCCCTGCCCGCGTGGAAGGCGGCAGCGCGTTCGTATCGATTATGGAAGGCTGCTCGAAATATTGCAGCTTCTGCGTGGTGCCCTACACCCGCGGCGAAGAGTTTTCGCGCCCGTTGAACGACGTGCTCACCGAAATCGCCAACCTCGCCCAGCAAGGCGTGAAAGAAATCAACCTGCTGGGGCAAAACGTGAATGCCTACCGCGGCGCGATGGACGATGGCGGTATTTGCGACTTCGCCACCCTGCTGCGTATCGTGCATGAAATCCCCGGTATCGAGCGTATGCGTTTCACCACCAGCCACCCGCGCGAGTTTTCCGATGCGATTATCGAATGCTACCGCGACCTGCCCAAGCTGGTATCGCATCTGCACCTGCCGGTGCAAAGCGGTTCCGACCGCGTGTTGAGCGCGATGAAACGCGGCTATACCGCACTGGAATATAAATCCATCATCCGCAAACTGCGCGCCATCCGCCTCGATTTGTGCTTAAGCTCCGACTTTATTGTCGGCTTTCCCGGCGAGACCGAACGCGAATTCGAGCAAACGCTGAAACTGGTAAAAGATGTTGCCTTCGATTTGAGCTTTGTCTTCATTTACAGCCCGCGCCCCGGCACACCGGCCGCCAACCTGCCCGACGACACGCCGCATGAAGAAAAAGTGCGCCGTTTGGAGGCTTTGAACGAAGTAATCGAAGCCGAAACCGCCCGCATCAACCAAAGCATGCTCGGCACGGTGCAACGCTGTTTGGTAGAAGGCATTTCCAAAAAAGACCCCGACCAACTGCAAGCGCGCACCGCCAACAACCGTGTGGTCAACTTCACCGGCAATCCGCGCCTGATTAATGAAATGGTGGATTTGAAGATTACCGAGGCTTACACTTTCTCTCTGCGCGGAGAAATCGTATAGCTGTGAAACTGAATCTTTTATACTGCGTTGGCTCGCCTTAGCTCAAAGAGAACGATTTTGTAAGCCGCTGAAGCGGCAACAAAATCAATTCCGTACTATCTGTACTGTCTGCGGCTCGCCGCCTTGTATAAAAACTTCATTTTCACAGCCATAACCGCCGAATCTTAATCTTCGCTTACAGTAAGCATCAAACAAGAGGCCGTCTGAAAAAAAACTTTTCAGACGGCCTCTACCGTTATCGCCATTTACCAACGGCCAAGTAACGCTTTGGCACCGGCTTTGGCCACGCTTTCATCTTCTTCCACCGTGCCCCCGCTCACGCCGATACTGCCGATAATCGTGCCTTTTCTATCGGTGAGCAGTTCGCCGCCGCCGAAAATCACCAACCCGCCGTTGGTCGATTCGATACCGAACAACGGCTGCCCCGGCTGCGCGGCTTTACCCAAATCGCGGGTGGACATATTGAAATAACGTGCGGTACGCGCTTTGCGTTCGGCGATGTCGATGCTGCCTAGAAACGCATCATCCATGCGCGCAAACGCTTTCAGATTGCCGCCTGCATCTACAACGGCAATATTCATCGGCACTTTCATGGTTTCGGCTTTCTTCAATGCCGCCTGCACCACCGCCTGCGCCTGCCCCAGCGTGATATCGCCCGGCAAGGTTTTAGTCAGCCCGGAAGATGCGGCGGGGTAAGCCAAAAATAATGAGAATAACCATACAGCCACTTTGGAATTACGCATGTTTCTCTCCTCAAAAATGAACGACAGCGTTCCCCATTGATTTAAAACCCTTTTTCAACAAGGGTCAATGTCGAACACGGTTTATTTTGACGGTTGTCAGAATCAGGCGTAACCGTTACGGCAAATAAACTTATTTTTGATACAAGGCCGCAAAGCTACAGCAAAAATCAAATTTATTGGCTTATGCGGCCGGGGCAGAAACAGCGGGCATTTCTTCGCCGCTGCCGTGAAGGGCTGTATAACAAGGCTCAAGCTGGCGGCCGATCAAGCTTAACTGCTGCCATAAAATGCTGCTTTGGCGGTCTTCGCCAATCAAACCGTGCAATTGCTGCAAACCCTGCCTCACTTCGTTTAAGGCCGTCTGAAACGCTTCGGGGCTTGAAAAGGAAATGCTTTCCAATATATCCGCTATGCGGTTGGCGGTACGGAAAAAACCTTCTGTAAATTCAGGTTCGCAGCCGTTGGCCATATGGCTGCGGTATGCCCCGAGTGCGGAAATATAACCGATCAAGGCATAACTGAGTTTGAGCAGATTAAAACCGTCTTGCAGTTTGCGACCGTATTTTTCAGGCTCTCCGCTCATATCGGAAAGCGTGCTGCTTAATGCCGCAGCAGCTTCGTGCGCTTGGCGGCGCACAACTCGATAAGCCACATCGTCGGAACCGCCCGTTCTCAACTGGCCGAGAATGTGGCGCAAATACAATCCGTTGCGGTTAACCGCCTTACCTGCCGTGCGGCTGAGGGTGAGATAACGCCAATCCGGCCACAAATAGCTGACTGCCGCCCATGCGATTGCCGCCCCCGCCAAAGTATCGGTTACGCGCGTCCACGTTAGAGACAACACATCTTCCCCCGCCAACGACATAGCAGCAAGTGCTTGAACGGTAATAAAAAAGGTAGAAAAACTGTATTTATTGGTGCGAAAAAAGAAAAACAGCGTGGTTGCCGCCAACACAATCCACAATTTGGTTTCCATCGAGGGTGTGAAATAAGGCATGAGCGAGCCGACCACCACCCCCAGCAATGTTCCCGCAATACGCTGGTTAATGCGCTTTTTGGTAGCCGAATAGTTGGGCTGGCATACAAACAAAGCCGTCAGCAATATCCAATAGCCCATATTCACATGGAAAATTTCCACCACACTGCACGCAACAAACACCACAATCGACAAGCGCACGGCATGGCGGAACACCACCGATTCAAGATTGAGCTGGCTGCGCACCGACGGCCATATATTACGCAAACCGCCGTTTTCCGACGCGGCAATACGGGTTTTGTCTGAAGCACCTTCATCGGCAGCCTGATCGCCGCTTTCGATATGGCTGAGTTGGTAATCGACGCTGAACAGGTTTTCCAGCAGCCGCTGCAAAGTATGTACTTCGCTGCCGTTGTGGCTTTCCGCATAGAGCTTCAGCGACTGGCGGCACCCCTGAATCGCACGCTCCAAACGCTTACCGTATTGATAAGGCCGGCCGCTGCGCAAACTTTCCGCCACATCCCGACAAGCCTGCCCTTGAAGTTCAAGCAAACGGTTAATCCGAAAAATCAAATCGGTATTTTTTAAACGGTCTGCCAGCTCGCGGTAATCAACATGTGCCGAACTGATGCGCTCGTGAATATCCTGCGCGGTAAAGTAATAACGCAACATGCGCATGGTGCGCGGATGACGGTGCTGCCCGCGCATACGATAAAACAAAGCATTACGGCATTGGTTGAACGCCCCGATGATTTCGGTGTTTTTCATCGCCAAATCAATCTGCCTGTTCTCCAACCAATCCGCTTCGTCCGGATCAAAAAAAGCAGCTTTGGCATCCAAATAACCGCCCAAAGCAGCATAAGCCGAAGCCATACTCTCCTGAACCGGACGGTGCGGAAAAATCATATGCAGCAACAACGTAAGTGTGCTATACAGCAGCGTGCCGCACAAAATCAGCACAGGATTCACAAACCACGGCATACTCGGCGTATAAGCAAGCGTTGTATAGGTTGCCACCGCCAAAGTACCGAACGCCAGCGTTCGATAACGCAACCCCACCGCACCCAAAAGCGTAAAAACGAAGGTCATCAGCGTCATCACCAGAATAAACGGCAAGCCCGAACCGTGCGTAAACTGAGCCGCAAGCGAAGAAACCGAAAACAACACCAGCGTAATCACAATATTTTTCAGACGGCCTGTCAAACCGTTATCCAAATCCACCAAACCGCCGGCAATAATCCCTAACACCAAAGGCGTAGTCAGCTGGGGCACATTGAAATACCAAATCAGCGCCGTCACAATTAACACGCTGAAAAAAACCGGCAATGTGGCAATAACTTTAGGATTAACGGCAGGAGTGCGCATAAGACAGAGGCGGCAGAAAAATCAATAAAATAATGAATTGTACAGGATTCAAACTCTCTCTAGAGAAAGAAACAGAACAGGCCGTCTGAAAAACAAAATCCGGCTTACCAAAACACGAATTAAAAACAACATACTTGAACTATGCCCCTGTTATCACAAATAAACTTATTTTTGACACAAGGCCGCAAGCCGCAGCAGAAATTAAAGTTGATTTGCTATGAAAGCGGTAAGTCTCGGTTCGGTTTATAGTCAAAGATCTTTTCCGATTACCCATTCCGGCACCTGCTCAACAAAAATGCTGTCAAAGCAGATATCCCGCTTGACAGCATTTCCATCCTAAATCGAACTTTTACCGCATAAAATACTTACACACTCAACGGCAAATCTCGATGAAGAAACAAATTATTTAGCAGCGTCTTTCGCTTTGGCATCAGCTTCTTGAGCAGCATTCTTCACATCGGCGGCAGCTTCTTTTGTAGCAGCCTTAGCCTTGGCAACCGCATCTTGAGCAGCATTCTTCGCATCAGCAGCAGCTTCTTTGGTTGCTTGAGCGGCATCACTCATCGCTTCCTTACCGGCAACAGCAGCATTAGAAGCCGCGTTTTCCACTTTAGCACCGGTTTCTTTTGCAGCTTCAACCGCACCGCTTACCGCAGAAGCCGCTTTTTCTTTGGCATCTTGCACATCGGTTTTCACTTCAGAAGCAATAGCTTGGGCAGCTTCTTTAGTTTCTTGTTTGGTTTCTTGAGAACAAGCTGCCAAAGCAGCAACAGCAGTAAGAGCCATCAGAATTTTTTTCATCTGTGTTTATCCTTTTCAATATTTATTCGATGACCAATGAATACTTTCATTGATACGCTTAAAATCATAACATAGTCGCCGTGCAGATAAAATAAATAAATTTTCTTCTTTAACATAAAGATGCAGAAAAAATAAAATGCATCTATTGACAGAACCCCCTCCAATATTTAAAATTCACAGCTTATCGGGTCGTTAGCTCAGCTGGTAGAGCAGCGGACTTTTAATCCGTTGGTCGAAGGTTCGAATCCTTCACGACCCACCAGATAAATCAACAAGAAAGGCCGCAAGCAATTGCGGCCTTTCTTGTTTTTGGCAAAACGTCAGACGGCATTCAACCGTATCCATATTTCAAAATCAGCCTGAGACCTTTTCCCCATCGGCAGCGCATTTCTGCGTTATACGCTGCTCGCTCGCCTGCCCCGTCTATTCTATAATGTCTGCACTCACCATGCTGCTGCGCCTTGAACTGTATTCACATCTAGGGGGGACAAAGCACTCAACCTAAATCAATCAACACATTTTTAATATAAGGCAGCAAGCTGCAAACTGTACAGGTAGTCATACGGAACCGATTCTGTTGCCGCTTTAAAGTCAATCAACTTAATTTCTACTACGGGGTTGCTGCCTTATATTAAAAAATGAAGTCGATTGACTATATATGATATGATATTTCCTACGTCTCAGGCCGTCTGAAAAAAACGCCGATTGCTGACACAATCGGCGTTTGGCTTAATATTTACGTCATTCCATTTTATTCGGCTTCGTCAACCTGTTCGGCCACTTCTGCTTCATGATGTGCCTGCCATACCTGACGACGGGTACGGTGGTAAGTCAAACCCGTACCTGCCGGAATCAGACGGCCGACAATCACGTTTTCTTTCAGACCGCGCAACTCGTCTTGTTTGCCCATAATTGCAGCTTCAGTCAATACGCGCGTGGTCTCTTGGAACGATGCGGCTGAGATGAAGCTGTCGGTAGACAACGAAGCTTTGGTAATACCCAGCAATACGTTTTCGTAACGTGCCGGTTCTTTATCCTCGGCCAGAGCCTTCTCGTTAGCCAATGTAACATCGCCGCGCTCCACTTGTTCGCCGGTAATGAAACCTGTTTCGCCTGCGTCGGCAATGTTCACTCGACGCAGCATTTGGCGGATGATCACCTCGATGTGTTTGTCGGAAATCTTCACACCTTGCAAGCGGTAAACCTCTTGCACCTCTTGTACGATGTAGCGGGCCAACGCTTCGATACCTTGCAAACGCAGAATATCGTGCGGGTCAACCGCGCCGTCGACAATGGTTTCACCGCGGTTCACCACTTGGCCGTCGTGGACAAGAATCTGTTTCTCTTTGGAAATCAGGGTTTCATAAGCCACACCGTCCACATCGGTAATAATCAGGCGTTGTTTGCCTTTGGTTTCTTTACCGAAAGACACGGTACCGGTTACTTCGGCCAACATGCCGGCATCTTTGGGCACGCGTGCTTCAAACAGCTCGGCCACGCGCGGCAGACCACCGGTAATATCGCGGGTTTTGGAAGATGCTTGCGGAATACGCGCCAATACGTCGCCCTTGCCGACTTCCTGACCTTCACGGATGGTAATTACCGCACCTACCGGGAACGCCATCGACACAGCAGTGGTCGTGCCGGGCATGCATACTTCTTCGCCGTTTTCATCCAACAGTTTCACGGTCGGGCGCAACAGTTTGGAAGTAGATGCCGAACGGCGCTTGCCGTCGATCACTACCAAGGTAGACAAGCCGGTTACATCGTCGGTTTGTTTGGCAACAGTCACGCCTTCTTCCACGTTTTCAAAACGCACCTGACCGGCATGCTCGGTAATCATCGGACGGGTATGCGGATCCCATGTCGCCAAGGTTTGACCGGCTTTTACCGCCGCACCGTCTTGTACCAACAGAATCGCACCGTAAGGCACTTTATGGCGCTCACGCTCACGGCCGATTTCATCGTGAATCACCACCTCGCACGAACGGCCGATCACGACCAACTCGCCTTTGTTGTTGGCAACATAACGCATTTGGCTGCTGAAACGTGCGGTACCGTTTGATTTGGCTTCCACTTGGCTGGCGGCGGCGGCACGGGATGCGGCACCACCGATGTGGAAGGTACGCATCGTCAACTGTGTACCCGGCTCACCGATAGACTGGGCGGCAATCACGCCGACAGCTTCGCCGGTATTAACCAACTTGCCTCGCGCCAAGTCGCGGCCATAACAGTGGGCACACAAACCGTAGCGGGTTTTACAGGTAATCGGGGTGCGGACTTTAACCTCATCGACACCAGATTGGTCAATCAGATCAACCAGTTGCTCATTCAGCAACGTACCGGCTTCAACAAGTGTTTCGCCGCTTGAAGGATCAACCACGTCGCCGGCAGTTACGCGGCCTAAAATACGATCGCGCAACGGTTCGATCACATCACCGCCCTGCACCACAGCTTTCATTACAAAACCGTCAGTTGTGCCGCAATCGTCTTCTACCACAACCAAATCTTGGGTAACGTCTACCAAACGGCGGGTCAAGTAACCTGAGTTTGCCGTTTTCAAGGCGGTATCCGCCAAACCTTTACGCGCACCGTGTGTCGCAATAAAGTATTGCAATACCGTCAAACCTTCGCGGAAGTTTGAGGTAATCGGCGTTTCGATAATCGAGCCGTCCGGCTTGGCCATCAAACCACGCATACCGGAAAGCTGTTTAATCTGCGCTGCCGAACCACGGGCACCCGAATCGGCCATCATGTAAATAGAGTTGAACGATTCTTGGTCTACTTCGTTACCTTCGCGGTCAATGACTTTCTGTTTGGAAAGATTGTCCATCATCGCTTTAGCGATTTTATCGCCGGCACGACCCCAAATATCCACCACTTTGTTGTAACGCTCGCCGTTCGTTACCAAACCTTGGCGGTATTGGTCTTCGATTTCTTTAACTTCTGTTTGCGCTTCAGCCAACAAGGCGGCTTTTTCTTTGGGGATTTCCATATCGTCGACACAAATCGAGATACCGCCTTTGGCTGCGAATGCGAAACCGGTATACATCAAGTGGTCGGCAAAAATAACGGTATCGCGCAGGCCGCACAAACGGAATGATGCATTAATCAGCTTGGAAATTTCTTTCTTTTTCAGCGCTTTATTAATGTATTCAAACGGCAGGCCTTTAGGCAGAATCTCGCTGAGCAAAGCACGGCCTACTGTGGTTTCGTAACGTTTTACCACCGGCTCCAACTCGCCTTGGGCATTTTTCTCCCATTCGCGCAAACGCACGGTAATTTTCGTACCCAACTCCACTTGTTTGGTGTGGTAGGCACGATGCACTTCTTTTACATCGGAGAACAAGCTGCCTTCGCCTTTGGCATTAATGCGGTCGCGGGTCATGTAGTACAAGCCCAATACGATATCTTGCGACGGCACGATAATCGGTTCGCCGTTGGCGGGAGACAGTACGTTGTTGGAGGCCAGCATCAAAGTGCGTGCTTCCATTTGCGCTTCCAAGCTCAACGGAACGTGTACGGCCATTTGGTCACCGTCGAAGTCGGCGTTGAACGCGGCACAAACCAGCGGATGCAGCTGAATGGCTTTACCTTCAATCAGAATCGGCTCGAACGCTTGAATACCTAAACGGTGCAGCGTCGGCGCACGGTTCAGCATGATCGGGTGTTCGCGGATCACTTCTTCCAAGATATCCCAAACTTCCGGCACTTCCTGCTCTACCAGCTTTTTAGCTGCTTTTACGGTTGAAGCCAAACCTTGTTTTTCCAATTTGTGGAAAATAAACGGTTTGAACAATTCCAAAGCCATTTTCTTCGGCAAACCGCACTGATGCAGACGCAGGTAAGGACCCACGGTAATCACGGAACGGCCTGAATAGTCCACACGTTTACCCAACAGATTTTGACGGAAGCGGCCGCCTTTACCTTTAATCATATCCGCCAATGATTTCAGCGGACGTTTGTTGGCACCGGTCATGGCTTTACCGCGACGGCCGTTATCCAGCAGCGAATCTACCGCTTCTTGCAGCATACGTTTTTCGTTGCGTACGATAATATCCGGAGCATGCAATTCCAGCAGGCGTTTCAAACGGTTGTTACGGTTGATCACGCGGCGGTACAAATCATTCAGATCGGAAGTAGCGAAACGGCCGCCGTCCAGCGGTACCAACGGACGTAAATCAGGCGGCAACACCGGCAGCACATCCATAATCATCCATTCGAGTTTCATACCCGAACGCTGGAAGGCTTCCAATACTTTCAAACGCTTGGCGATTTTTTTGATTTTGGTGTCCGAGCCGGTGGATTCGAGCTCTTGACGCAATACTTCTACTTCTGAAGCAATGTCTAAGCTGCGCAATAATTCGCGGATACCTTCGGCACCCATTTTGGCATCGAAGTCGTCGCCGTATTCTTCCAGCTTGGTGTAGTAATCGTCTTCAGTCAGCAATTGGCGGCGTTGCAGGGGTGTCATGCCCGGGTCGGTAACCACATAAGCTTCGAAATACAACACGCGTTCAATATCGCGCAGGGTCATGTCTAAAACCATACCCAAACGTGAAGGCAATGATTTTAAGAACCAGATATGGGCGACGGGTGCGGCCAACTCGATATGACCCATGCGCTCGCGGCGCACTTTAGACAAAGTAACTTCCACACCGCATTTTTCACAGGTTACGCCTTTGAATTTCAGGCGTTTGTATTTACCGCACAAACATTCGTAGTCTTTTACCGGGCCGAAAATTTTGGCGCAGAACAAACCGTCGCGCTCGGGTTTGAAGGTACGGTAGTTGATGGTTTCGGGTTTTTTCACTTCGCCGTAAGACCATGAACGGATGGTTTCAGGTGAAGCAATGCCGATTTTGATCGCATCAAATTCTTCTTCTATGCCGGCAGACTGCAACGGATTAAATAAGTTTAACAAATTCATTTTTGCTCCTTGTGGAACGGTAGTTTTCAGACGGCCTCATTAAGAAAGCCTGTTCATTTGAAAATCTTTTTTCAGACGGCCCCAATGTTTTGGAGGCCGTCTGAAAACCGGTTCCGATATTAGTAACGTTCCAGATCGATATCCAAGCCCAACGAGCGAATCTCTTTAACCAATACGTTGAAGGATTCGGGCATACCGGCATCGATTTTGTGCTCGCCTTTAACAATGTTTTCATACATTTTGGTACGGCCAGCAACGTCATCCGATTTCACGGTCAACATCTCTTGCAGCGTGTAGGCGGCACCGTAAGCTTCCAGTGCCCACACCTCCATCTCACCGAAACGCTGGCCACCGAATTGGGCTTTACCGCCCAGCGGCTGTTGGGTAACAAGGCTGTACGGACCGGTAGAACGGGCGTGCATTTTCTCGTCAACCAAGTGGTGCAGTTTCAAGTAATGCATTACGCCGACGGTTACTTTGCGGTCAAACGGTTCACCTGAACGGCCGTCGTAAAGGGTGATTTGGGTTTTGCTGTTGTTGAAGCCGAGTTTTTCTACTTCAGGATCGTCGCTCGGATAAGCCAAGTCGAGCATCTCGTAGATTTCGTTTTCTTTAGCACCGTCGAATACCGGCGAGGCAAATGTGGCTCCGCGTTTCAGATTCTCAGCCAAAGCTAAAATTTCTTCATCGCTCAGCTCGTCCAGATTTTCCTGCTTACCGCTGTTGTTATAGAGTTTATTCAGGAACTCGCGGATTTCGCCTACTTTACGCTGCTCGGCCAACATGCGGTCTATGCGCTCACCAATACCTTTTGCTGCCCAGCCCAAGTGAACCTCAAGAATCTGTCCGATATTCATACGGGACGGTACACCCAGCGGGTTCAGAACGATATCGACGGGGCGGCCGTCTGCCATATAAGGCATGTCTTCCACCGGCAGAATGCGCGATACCACACCTTTGTTACCGTGGCGGCCGGCCATTTTGTCACCGGCTTGCAGGCGGCGTTTGATGGCGATGAATACTTTTACCATTTTTTGTACGCCGGGTTGCAATTCGTCGCCCTGTGTCAGCTTTTTCTTTTTCACTTCATACAAGGCATCGGCTTCTTCGCGTTTTTGTTGCAGGCTGACTTTGATCAACTCCAGCTGCTTAGCCAAAGATTCGTCGGCCAAACGGATATCGAACCAATCGTGCTTGCTCGGCAACGATGCCAGATATTCTGAAGTGATGTCGCTGCCTTTGGCCAGTTTCAGCGGGCCTCCGTTGGCTTTCTGGCCGACAATCATGCGCTCGATACGGCTGAAGGCATCGTTATCGAAAATACGCAGTTGGTCGCTCAAATCTTGGCGGTAACGTTTCAGTTCCGAATCAATAATCGACTGGGCACGTTTGTCGCGTTGGATGCCTTCGCGGGTAAATACCTGCACGTCGATAACCGTGCCGCTCATACCGGTAGGCATACGCAATGACGTATCTTTTACGTCTGATGCTTTTTCACCGAAAATGGCACGCAGCAGTTTTTCTTCTGGCGTCAGCTGGGTTTCGCCTTTAGGCGTTACTTTACCTACCAGTACATCGCCTGCTTCAACTTCCGCACCGATATAAACGATACCTGATTCGTCCAAACGGTTTTGCATGCGCTCGGATAAGTTCGGAATATCGCGGGTAATGTCTTCTGCACCCAGCTTGGTATCACGTGCCACAACGTTTAATTCTTCGATATGGATAGAAGTGTAGCGGTCATCAGCTGCCACTTTTTCAGAAATCAGAATTGAGTCTTCGTAGTTGTAACCGTTCCACGGCATGAAAGCGATGGTCATGTTTTGACCCAATGCCAATTCGCCTAAATCGGTAGAAGCGCCATCGGCGACCACGTCGCCGCGTTGCAGTACATCACCGGCTTTCACGACGGGACGTTGGTTAATGTTGGTCGATTGGTTTGAGCGGGTAAATTTCACCAAGTTATAAATATCCACACCCACTTCACCCGCAGTCGCTTCATCATCGTGCACGCGAACAACGATACGGTTGGCATCGACATATTCCACAACACCACCACGACGGGCAACAATTGCAGTAGCGGAGTCTACAGCTACCGAGCGCTCAATGCCGGTACCTACCATCGGTTTTTCCGGGCGCAAGCATGGTACGGCCTGACGTTGCATGTTGGCACCCATCAAGGCACGGTTCGCATCGTCATGCTCTAAGAAAGGAATCAAAGAAGCAGCCACAGAAACCACTTGACCGGTCGCCACGTCCATATACTGAACGCGGTCGGCAGTAGCCATAATGGTTTCACCTTTTTCACGACAAGTAATTAAATCACCGGTCAAGCGGCCGTCTGAATCCAATTCGGCATTAGCCTGTGCAATCACATAACGGCCTTCTTCGATGGCAGACAAATAATCGATTTCATCGGTTACTTTTCCATCTACTACGCGACGGTATGGGGTTTCCAAGAAACCGTATTCGTTGGTTCGTGCGTAAACAGACAATGAGTTAATCAAACCGATGTTCGGACCCTCAGGCGTTTCAATCGGGCAGACACGGCCATAGTGAGTCGGATGCACGTCGCGCACCTCAAAGCCCGCACGTTCGCGCGTCAAACCACCCGGACCAAGCGCAGACACACGGCGTTTGTGGGTAATTTCCGACAGCGGGTTGGTTTGATCCATAAATTGGCTCAGCTGGCTGGAACCGAAAAATTCTTTGATCGCAGCGGAAACCGGTTTGGCATTAATCAAATCATGCGGCATCAGGTTTTCAGATTCAGCCTGATTCAAACGCTCTTTCACCGCCCGCTCAACACGAGCCAAGCCGCTGCGGAACTGGTTTTCTACCAACTCGCCTACAGAACGCACACGACGGTTACCCAAGTGGTCAATATCGTCCACTTCTCCATGACCGTTACGCAACTCAACCAAAGTGGCAATAGAAGCAACGATGTCTTCCACGCTTAATACAAAACCACCTTTTTCAGCTGCACCGGCAAAAGTTTGGTTCAACAACCGGCCATACCATGAATCTGCCTGAGCATCGCTAAGCTTCTGTTCATAAGTGCGGGTATTGAATTTCATACGACCCACACGAGATAAATCATAGCTGTCTTCATTGAAAAACAGGCGGTTAAATAACAACTCTACCGCTTCTTCGGTAGGTGGTTCGCCGGGGCGCATCATGCGATAAATCGCTACACGAGCAGCTTGCTGATCTGCAGTTTCATCGGTACGCAGCGTATTGGAAATATAACCGCCTTGATCCAGTTCATTGATGTATAGCGTTTCCACTTTTTCAACGCCGTGGATATCCAGCTTAGCCAGCAATTCTTCTGTAATTTCCTCGTTTGCCGTAGCCAAAACTTCACCGGTATCGGGCACGATCAAATCTGTTGCCAACACTTTGGCCAACAAACTTTCGGGATCAACATCCAAACGTTTCAAGCCTGCATTACTGATATCGCGGATATTCTTGGCAGTAATACGTTTGCCCTTGGCAACCAATACATTGCCTTCTTTATCCACTATATCAAGCTTTGCAGTTTCACCTTTCAGACGGCTTGCGATCAAATCCGTTTGAACACCGTCTTTCGACAAGTAAAACGTTTCTTTGTCATAAAAGGTATCTAAAATTTGTTCGTTGTTGTAACCCAAAGCTTTCAACAAGATGGATACCGGCATTTTGCGACGGCGGTCGATACGGAAATACAACAAGTCTTTAGGATCGAACTCAAAATCCAACCAAGAACCGCGATAAGGGATAATACGGGCAGAAAATAACAACTTACCTGATGAATGTGTTTTTCCGCGGTCATGCTCAAAAAACACACCCGGAGAACGATGCAGCTGAGACACAATCACACGTTCTGTGCCGTTAATGACAAAAGAACCGCTGGGCGTCATCAGAGGAATCTCACCCATATAGACTTCATTTTCACGCACTTCTTTTATAGTCGGCTTAGAAGATTCTTTATCCAAAATAACCAAACGAATACGCGCACGAAGGGGAGATGCATAAGTAATACCCCTTAATTGACACTCGGGAATATCAAACAAAGGCTCACCCAAAACATAATGCACAAACTCTAAACGCGCATAACCATTATGGCTAACGATTGGAAAAATAGAGTTAAAAGCAGCTTGCAAACCATCATCACTACGCTGATCAAAAGGCTTACCCAACTGTAAAAATTTCGAATAAGAATCCAGCTGAGTTGCCAGCAAAAAAGGCACATCTAATACATTTGCCCGCTTAGCAAAACTCTTACGGATACGTTTTTTCTCGGTAAAAGAATAACTCATAAAAAGAAACTCCAAAGTAGGGAGATTATGTGAAACAAAAATTTTGAAATTGATGCATTAAATAAAAAATGCATTAAAAAATAAAATACGCTTAAGAACACTACGAAAATAAATTAGAATATTTACATTTATTAACAATAAGCTATAAATAAATTGAAAATATAGGTAAATATTCGAAATTTGCTGCCATTCAAGCAAAACAAGGCTGGCAGATATCTGCCAGCCTTCTTTTAAAGAGAGAATTATTTGATTTCGACTTTAGCGCCGGCTTCTTCCAATTGTTTTTGGATATCTTCGGCTTCAGCTTTAGAAACACCTTCTTTAACAGTTTTAGGCGCACCATCAACCATATCTTTAGCTTCTTTCAAGCCCAAACCAGTAATAGCGCGAACAACTTTAATCACGCCTACTTTTTGATCACCGGCAGAAGCCAAGATCACATCAAATTCAGTTTTCTCTTCAGCAGCTGCGGCACCACCTGCAGCAGGACCTGCAACTGCAACAGCAGCAGCAGAAACGCCGAATTTTTCTTCAAATGCTTTAACCAAGTCATTCAATTCCATAACGGTTAAAGAACCAACTGCTTCTAAGATATCTTCTTTAGTAATAGCCATGCTATTTAAACTCCAAATATTGTATTAAAAAATTAATAGAAACAAAATTATTACGCAGCTTCTTCAGTTGCATTTTTTTCAGCCAATGCTGCCAATGCTCGGGCAAAGCCAGAAACAGGCGCTTGCATGATAAAGAGCAATTTAGACAGCAATTCTTCACGGCTCGGAATAGAAGCAAGCTCGCCTACTTGAGCCACATCTAAAACATTACCATTGTAAGAACCTGCTTTAACAACAATTTTGTCATCTTTTTTCGCGAATTGATGCAGTACTTTTGCAGCAGCAACAGGATCTTCAGATGCAGCATATACCAACGGACCAACCATTTGATCGGCCAGTGCAGCAAATGAAGTTCCTTCTACAGCCCGACGAGCTAATGTGTTTTTTAGAACACGCAGATAAACGCCTTCTTTACGAGCATTGGCACGAAGTTCAGTCATGCTGGCAACACTGATTCCGCGATATTCAGCAACTACCATAGTCTGAGCATTAGCAATGGCATTACTAATTTCTTCTACTGTTGCTTTCTTGGTTTCAATATTGAGACTCAAGGTCTACCTCCCACTGTTAAACAAAGAAATACATATGTATTTCACCAGTTCGGCAACCTAAAAAGATATTAATCAATAGACAAGTTGGTTATGATTATTCGATTCAGGACTACCGTCTGCGTAGGGCAGTTACGATTAAATCTTGCGATCCCTACGGTCTTGGACATCTACTTAAAATTAAGTAGCCCAAATTCAGATGGCCATACTTATCTATGAAAATAAAGTACGTATGGTCATCCAAAAATTTTGCTTAAATATTAATTCACGCTTGAAGTATCAACACGCACGCCTAAACCCATAGTGCTTGATACAGCTACTTTTTTAAGGTATTGACCCTTAGCTGCAGCAGGTTTAGCTTTAACAATTGCATCCAACAGCGCATTGAAGTTTTCACGTAAATCAGCCTCTGCAAATGAAGCTCTACCAATAGTGGCATGCACAATACCAGCTTTATCTGTACGGTATTGAACTTGGCCTGCCTTGGCATTCTTAACAGCTTCAGCAACATTTGGAGTAACTGTACCTACTTTTGGGTTAGGCATTAAACCGCGGGGACCCAAAATAGTACCCAACTGGCCAACGATTCGCATTGCATCAGGAGAAGCGATTACAACATCAAAATTCAAGTTGCCTTTTTTCACTTCATCTGCCAAATCTTCAAAGCCAACAACATCTGCACCTGCAGCTTTAGCGGCTTCAGCATTCGCACCTTGCGTAAATACAGCAACGCGGGTTGTTTTACCTGTACCTTTAGGCAATACAACTGAACCGCGAATCACCTGATCCGATTTACGAGGATCTACACCAAGGTTAAATGAAACATCTACTGACTCATCAAATTTAGCAGTAGCTGCTTTCTTTACTAACGCAATAGCATCATCAATAGAGTACAGCTTGTTCGCTTCTACAGAAGAACGCAGCTCTTTTAAACGCTTAGAAATTTTAGCCATTTTACGCACCCTCCACATCCAAGCCCATAGAACGGGCAGAACCAGCAATAGTGCGCACAGCCGCATCTAAATCAGCTGCAGTCAAATCAGGTTCTTTTGTTTTTGCGATCTCTTCCAATTGAGCTCGAGTAATTTTACCCACTTTATTGGTTAACGGATTCGAACTACCCTTCTGCAAACCAGCAGCTTTTTTCAAAAGGATAGAAGCAGGAGGAGTTTTCATCACAAAAGTGAATGATTTATCAGCAAACGCTGTAATCACAACAGGAATCGGCAGACCAGGCTCCATAGATTGCGTCGCAGCATTAAATGCTTTACAAAACTCCATAATATTCAAACCACGCTGACCCAACGCAGGACCAACAGGAGGAGAAGGGTTGGCTTTACCTGCAGGAATCTGCAGCTTAATGTAGCCTACAATTTTTTTTGCCACTTATAATTACTCCTAACAAAACGGGTATAACGCGAAAATAAATAATCGCTCCCCAAAAAAGAGAGCGATTATTATAATTTAACCGATACAAAACTTCAACTAAATCTTTATATCTAAGTTACTTAAGTTGGAATTAAATCAATTTATAAGAGCTTCTCTACTTGGTTAAATTCAAGCTCAACCGGAGTTTCACGACCAAAAATCTGTACAGTTACTCTTAACTTATTTCTCTCATAATTAACTTCTTCAACAACTCCATTGAAGTCTGCAAATGGGCCTTCATTCACTCGCACCTGTTGACCAACTTCAAATTCAACTTTCGGCTTAGGTTTTTCCACCCCGGACTGAACTTGTTGCAAAATAGCATCAACTTCTTTTTGTGAAATAGGCATAGGTTTATTAGCGGTACCACCAATAAAACCTGAGACTCTCGGCGTGCTTTTTACCAAATGCCAAGAATCATCGGTCATTTCCATTTCAATCAACACATATCCAGGAAAAAATTTACGTTCACTGATTGTTTTACGCCCGTTTTTAATATCAACAACCTCTTCAACAGGCACCAGGATTTTTCCAAAATGACCATCCATCCCCTCTCGAGAAATCCGTTCTTTCAAGGTTTTTTGCACATTTTTTTCAAAGCCGGAATAAGCCTGCACCACATACCAACGTTTTGACATTTTTATCCCCTCTTCAATAATAAATCAAAAAACAACCATGAAATCAAACTATCTACCGCATAAATAAATAGAGACAACACAGCCACAAAGATAATAACAAAAATAGTCATTTTGGTAGCATCTTTTCTTGGCGGCCAAACAACTTTCTTAAACTCTGTTACAGACTCACGAATATAAATAACAAGTCGCTTACCAAAATCACACCAATAAAACACTATCAATAATGCCAAGACTACACCGGCAAATGGAAATAACAATCTTATATAAACAGAGAGTTGTGGCATATTATAAAAAAGCCACATTCCACAAACAACCAACGATATTGCAATGAGCAGCTTGAACCAATCTGCACTTTTTAAAGCAGGGTTATTTTTACGCTCAGGTAAACTATCTTCTGCTTGACCAGTGCGTTTTTTTGTATCTTCCGCCATCATTTATCCAATATTAAACATAAGCATGAACTGTTCTTGAAAGCTTTTTGACTTATAAACTCCGTATTAAATTTCCAAATATACGGCCGGAATATGGGAGCTGTAGCTGTAAATGATAAAAAATTAACCGGCACTTGGGCCGGTTAATTTTTATTTGGCAGGCCAGGAGGGTCTCGAACCCCCAACCCTCGGTTTTGGAGACCGATACTCTACCAATTGAGCTACTGGCCTCTAAAACTATTAAGCAATGATAGAAGACACTACGCCTGCACCAACTGTACGGCCGCCTTCACGAATCGCAAAACGCAAACCTTCTTCCATCGCAATCGGAGCAATCAGCTCTACAGTAATGGTCACATTCTCACC